>NZ_JBYMAP010000001.1:0-66979 GCF_057766305.1 Methylomonas sp. BG-2
CCGCCGCGCTTCCATTGGATTCTGCTTTAGCGGCCGATAAATCTCCACTCGGTCGCCATCGGCCAGCGTTGCGTTGGGATTGGCGACGACGCCGAAAATGCCGAATTTTTGAACGGACAGATCGATTTCCGGATGCCGGGCCAAGATGCCGGATGTCTGGATGGCTTGTTCGGCCGTCGCGCCCGGCGGCAGGCTCAGGGCAATCACGGTTTGCCGCTCCGGGGTTGCGTAGGCAACTTCCACCGCGATCGAATCATTAGCCATAAACGGCTTTGGCGCGTTGGGTGAAGGCGCCGACCATGGTATTGCAGATTTGATTGAACACCGGGCCGAAGGCCAGGCTGGCGAAGGTGCTGGCGATTTCGAACTCCAAATCCAGCGAAATCTTGCTGGCGTCTTCGCGTAGTGGCATGAAGCTCCAGAAGCCTTCCAGCGATTTGAACGGCCCGTCCAACAGGCTGATTTGAATCTTGCCGCCTTGATCGGATTTGTTGCGGGTCGTGAACGATTTGTGGAATCCGGCCTTGGCGATGTCGATCTGGCCTTCGACGATGTTGCCCTCGCGTTTCAGCACCTTGCTGCCGGCGCACCAGGGCAGGAATTTGGGGTAGGACTCGATGTCGTCGACGAGGTCGAACATCTGTTTGGCCGAGAATTTGACCAGCGCGCTTTTTTGCACGACGGTGATCATTACAGCACCCCCAGCACATGCAGGAACACCAGGAAGACCGAGGCCGGGGCGACGTACTTGATCAGAAATTGCCAGGCTTGGAAGCCTTGGGCCGGCAGTTCCAGTTCCTGTTCGGCGTGGGCCGGTTTCATTTTCCAGCCGGCGAAAATCGCGATCGCCAGGCCGCCGAGCGGTAGCATCAAATTGGCGGTCAAATAATCGAGCAGCTCGAACAGATTCTTGTCGAACCACTTGTGTTCCGACCAGATGTTGAACGAAAACACCACCGCCAGTCCCAGCGCCCAGCAAGCGCCGCCGGCCCACAGGCAGGCTTCGCGGCGTTGCAGAGCCTTGTTCTCCACCAGCCAGGCCACGGCCGGCTCGATGATCGAAATCGACGAGGTCAGCGCGGCGAAAAATAGCAGGATAAAAAACAATAGCCCGAACAGCCAGCCGCCGCCCATGTGGCCGAAAGCCAGCGGCAGGGTTTGAAAGATCAGGCCGGGGCCGGCCGCGGCTTCCAGGTTATTGGCGAACACCAGCGGAAAGATGGCGATACCGGCCAGCAGCGCAACGATGGTGTCGGCGCCGGCGATGTAAAAGGTGGTTTTGGCGATGGATACATGGCCGGGCAGATAGGAGCCGTAAACCATGATCGCGCCCATGCCCAGGCTCAGCGTGAAGAAGGCGTGGCCCATCGCGGTCAGAACCGCGTCGGCGTCGATTTTGCTGAAGTCCGGGCTGAACAGAAATTCGATGCCTTGTGCGTAGCCGCCGGAACTCATCGCGTAGGCGACCAGAATCAGCAGCAGGAAAAACAAGGCCGGCATCAGAAATCGCACCGATTTTTCCAAACCGCCCTGGACGCCGCGCATCACGACTTGCATGGTCGCCAGCATGAACACGGTGTGCCAGAAGATTTGCTGGATCGGGCTGGCCATCAAGTCGTCGAACAGCGCTTTGATGTCGCCGGCGTCGGAGCCGAAAAACTGGCCGGTAAAGGATTTGACAATATAGGCCATCGACCAGCCGGCAATCACGCTGTAGTAACCCAGGATCAGGAAACCGCCGACCATGCCCAGCCAGCCCATGTATTGCCAGCGCGGATCGGCGCCGGCTTCGGCGGCCAGGCTTTGCATGGTGTTGATCGGGTTTTGCCGGCCGCGCCGGCCCAGCATGATTTCGGCGATCATGATCGGCACGCCGATGGCCGCCACGCAAAACAGGTAAACCATCACGAAGGCGCCGCCGCCGTTTTGGCCGGTGATGTAGGGGAATTTCCAGATGTTGCCCAAACCGACCGCCGACCCGGTGGCCGCCAATATAAAGGCGAAGCGGGACGACCATGCGCCGTGGATGGATTGGGTTTTGTCGCTCATTGCTGCTGGCCCTGTTATTTAAAGTGTTATTTGATGGGGGTGCGGGTAAAATATCAAAATTACAGTTTACAGTCAGTTTAATCATCGTCGCTAGTCATGGCCGCCAAGAAAAAAAAGGACAATAAAGCCACCGATAACACCATCGCCGTCAATCGCCAAGCGACTCACGAATATACGATCGAGGAGCAGTTCGAAGCCGGTTTGGTCTTGGAAGGCTGGGAAGTCAAGAGCTTGCGCGACGGCCGCATCCAACTCAAGGAAAGCTATATCGAGATTCGCCGCGGCGAGGCTTGGTTGTGCGGCGCCCACATTTCGCCGATGTTGTCGGCGTCCACTCACGTCAATCCCGATGCGGTGCGCCGCAAGAAATTGCTGCTGCACGCCCGCGAACTGGCCAAATTGATCGGTTCGGTCGAACGCAAGGGCTATACCTTGATCCCGCTGTCGATGTATTGGATACGCGGTCGCGCCAAGCTGAAACTGGGTCTGGCCAAGGGTAAGAAATTGCACGACAAGCGCGTCGCCTCCAAGGAAAAGGATTGGCAACGCGAGAAAGCCCGCATCATGAAACACGCTTAAACCGATGGCGCCGCATCAGGATTTGGCCGATAGCTCGGACAGCGTGCTGGTCGTCGTCGATTTGCAACAGCGCTTGAGCGCGGCCATGCCGGGCGACGAGGCGGCTAGGGTCGGCAGCGCGACGCTGCGCTTGCTGAAAGCCGCCGGCTGCTTGGACGTGCCGGTATTGGCGACCGAGCAATATCCGCAAGGTTTGGGACCGACCCAGTCCGAAATCGCCGCCGTTTGGCCGCCCGCTACGCCGGTGTTCGCCAAGACCGGATTTTCCTGTTGCCGGGCCGCCGGCTTCGTCGAGGCGCTGGCCGCGACAGGTCGCCGGCAAGTCGTGCTGGTCGGGCAGGAGGCCCACGTCTGCGTCTTGCAGTCGGCCTACGACTTGTTGGAGCTGGGTTACCGGGTGCAGGTGGTCGGCGATGCGGTTTGTTCCCGAAATTCCGAGCACAAAGCATCGGCGCTGCGGCGTTTGCAGGCTCGACAAGTGATCGTGACCAATCATGAATCGGTTTTGTTCGAATGGTTGGGCGATGCCGCTCATCCGCAATTCAAAGTGGTGTCGGCGCTGTTGCGCGAAAAAATTTAATAATAATCGTCACGGATAAACGAAAAGGGGGATGCATGCGGTACTTGTGGATGGTGGGGCTGCTGGAAGCGTTGATGTTGGCGGGTTGTCAGGAACCGCTACCGCCAATCGAAAAGTTGAGCGGCTTCGCGCAGGGCACGACTTATAACATTAGCTATTGGTCGCCGGCGCCGGTCGATGCCAAGCAAGTCGAGGCCGCGGTCAATCAGACGTTCACCGATCTGGACAAGGTGCTGTCCAATTACCGGCCGGATTCGTCGATCGAACAATTTAACGCCAACCCGTCCACCGAAAGTCAAACCGTCGATCCGCAAATCGTGAGCTTGCTCCGAACCGCCGACCGAGTCAGCCATCTCAGCCACGGTTGCTACGACTTGACCATCAAGCCCTTGTTCGACTTGTGGGGATTCAAGGACGACAAATTGGCGATCCCCGAAGACGCCGCGATTCAAGATGCGATGGTCAACGTCGGCATGGACAAGATCGCGGTGGTGGACGACAACCATATCCGCAAGCATCTGGCCAAGGTCAGAATCGATTTGTCGTCGATCGCCCAAGGTTACAGCGTCGGCAAAATCAGCGAAGTCATGGAACAATTAGGCGTCGTCGATTATCTGGTGGAGATCGGCGGCGAATTGAAAACCCACGGCCACAAACCGGACGGCAAGTCCTGGCGGATCGCGGTGGAAAAACCGTTGCCGGGTGAGCGCGAGTTGCACAAGGTCGTGACGCTGCCCAAGGACGAGGCGATGGCGGTGATGACCTCCGGCACTTACCGGCACTTTTTCGACGTCAAGGGCCAGCGTTACAGTCATATTTTGGATGCCCGCACCGGTCGGCCGGTGAATCACGATTTGGTTGCGGTCAGCGTGTTTCACGCCGATCCGACGGTCGCGGACGCTTGGTCCACCGCCTTGTTGTGCTTGGGGCACGAAGAGGGCATGAAGGTGGCGGACGAGGAAAAGTTGCAAGCCCTGTTCGTGCGCCAGCAAGGCACCGAATTTACCGAAAGCAAGACTCGGGCATTAACGACATCGGCGCAAATCGCAATTAACTGACGTTCGGGTTGGGAAGCCCGGATCGAGATAGGCTCAACGAAAACGGGGGACGTATGTTGGGATGGCAACAGCATTTGACGATGGCGGTACATGGCGGTGCCGATAGTGGCGGCGGCATTGCCGGAAGCGTGGCCGCTTGGCTGGCCGCGCTGGAAACAGCGGCGGGCCGGTCGCCCGGCGAAAATTTCGCCGAGTTGCTACCGGGAATCGCCGCGATGGAAAACTGGCATCCATTGCTGGTGCATTTTCCGATTGCGCTGTTGTTCTTATTCGTCGTGATCGACATCGTCGCCAGCTTGGCCGGCAAGCCGGCCTGGCGCGGCGCGGCCAGTTGGTTTTTATATGCCGGTACGCTATTCGCGGCCGCGACGGTCGCGGCGGGTTTGATCGCCGCGGCCAATGTCGCGCACGGCGGGAATGTCCATGAAATCATGGAAAATCATGAGCATCTGGGAATATCGGTATTGATCTTGGCAACGCTGTTGTCGGCTTGGCGCTTGATCGCCAGAGGGTTGATCGGCGGACCGGCCAATCAACTCTTTGGTTTGTTGTCGCTGGTACTTGCCGGCTTGTTGGTATTCACCGCCGACTTGGGCGGCTTGATGGTTTACAAGTTCGGGGTTGCCGTTCGCGCCGCCGACCAGGTCAACCAGGGCGCCGCCCAGTTGCACCGGCATGAGGGCGAAGCCGAGGACGCCGACGATCATTCTTCCGAAGACCATGGCGGCCATGCCCACTGAAGGCGCGACGGCCGGAACGCGGGTTCGGGTCCAGCCGGTCTCGGCCTTTTTTGATGGCGCCTAGCCCGACTCGGCGGGTAGGTGTGTTATCCTACGCCGCTTTTTTTCAGAGGCGATTCGATGCGGACCCGCATTAAAATTTGCGGCTTTACCCGGGTAGAAGACGCGCTTTACGCGGCGGCATTGGGGGTCGATGCGATCGGATTGGTGTTCTATCCGCCCAGTCCGCGCCACGTCGCTCTCGACGCGGCGGCGGCGATAGCCCGAGCCTTGCCGGCCTTCGTGTCGGTGGTCGGATTGTTCGTCGATGCGGAAGCGGATTTCGTGCGAGAGGCGTTGAGCCGGGTTCGACTCGATTGCCTGCAGTTTCACGGCGACGAAGCGCCGGAAGCTTGCGGAATCTACGATAAATCCTACATCAAGGCGGTGCGGATGACGGCGGATAGCGATCTTGAAGCACTTCAACGGCGTTACGCCGATGCGGCCGGATTGTTGTTGGACGCTTACCATCCCGGCATGCCGGGCGGCAGCGGCCAGCGTTTCGATTGGGATTTGATCCCGTCTGGCAGGCAACTGCCTTTGATTCTGGCCGGCGGTTTGACGCCGGAAAATGCCGGCGACGCGGTGCGCGCGGTGCGGCCTTATGCGCTGGATGTCAGCAGCGGCGTCGAGGCGGGCAAGGGTGTCAAGGATGCGGCGAAAATGGCTGACTTTGTAAGAACAACCAACCAAGCGACATTAGAACTATGACTGACAAGTACCAGATGCCGGACGCCCGGGGCCATTTCGGGCCTTACGGCGGTATTTTCGTGGCGGAAACGTTGATGCCGGCCATCACCGAGCTCAACGAAGCCTATCAGCGCTATATCCGCGACCCGGATTTCATCGCCGAATTGGACGCCGATTTGCGCGATTACGTCGGCCGGCCGTCGCCGCTGTACCACGCCCAGCGCTGGAGCCAACATTTGGGCGGCGCTCAAATCTATCTGAAGCGCGAAGACCTTAACCATACCGGCGCCCACAAGGTCAATAACACCGTCGGCCAGGCCTTGCTGGCCAAGCGCATGGGCAAGACCCGCATCATCGCCGAAACCGGCGCCGGCCAGCACGGCGTGGCGACCGCGACCGTCGCGGCGCGGCTGGGCTTGGAATGCGTGGTCTACATGGGCGCGGTGGACGTGGCCCGCCAGGCGCTGAACGTTTACCGGATGAAGTTGCTGGGCGCCACCGTGGTGCCGGTCGAATCGGGCTCCAAAACCCTGAAGGACGCGCTAAACGAAGCCTTGCGCGACTGGGTCACCAACATCGACAACACCTTTTACATCATCGGCACCGTGGCCGGCCCTCACCCTTATCCGGCGATGGTGCGCGACTTCCAGGCCGTGATCGGCCGCGAAGCGCGGCAACAATGTCTTGCCCAAGCCGGCAAATTGCCGGACGCGTTGGTCGCCTGCGTGGGTGGCGGATCCAATGCCATCGGCTTGTTCTACCACTTCATCGACGATGCCGGCGTCAAAATGTACGGCGTCGAAGCGGCCGGCGACGGCATCGCCACCGGCCGCCATTCCGCGCCGCTGTCGGCCGGCCGGCCCGGCGTGCTGCACGGCAACCGCACCTATCTGATGGCCGACGACGACGGCGAAATCATCGAAACCCATTCGATTTCGGCCGGTCTGGACTATCCCGGCGTTGGCCCCGAGCACGCTTGGCTGAAAGACACCGGCCGCGCGGAATATCCCAACATCACCGACGACGAAGCCTTGGCGGGCTTTCACGCCTTGACCCGGATGGAAGGCATCATTCCGGCGTTGGAATCCAGCCACGCATTGGCGTACACGATGAAATTGGCGCCGACGATGGCCAAGGATCAAGTGATCATCGTTAATTTGTCCGGTCGCGGCGACAAGGACATGCACACCATCATGCAACGCGAGGGAATCAGTCTATGAGCCGTTTAGCCGCCAAATTCGCCGAACTGAAGGCCGCCGGCCGCAAGGCGCTGATCCCGTTCATTACCGCCGGCGATCCCTATCCCGAATTCACGGTGCCGTTGTTGCACGAAATGGTCGCCGCCGGCGCAGACGTGATCGAACTCGGCGTGCCGTTTTCCGATCCGATGGCCGACGGTCCGGTGATACAACGGGCCAGCGAACGCGCCCTGGCTCACCATGTTGGCTTGCGCAAGGTGTTGGCGATGGCGATGGAATTTCGCAAGACCGACCAAACCACGCCGCTGGTGTTGATGGGTTATCTGAACCCGATCGAAATCATGGGTTACGAAGGTTTTGCCAATGCGGTGCAACGCGCCGACGTCGATGGCGTGTTGACCGTCGATTTGCCGCCGGAAGAGTCGGACGAGTGCGTCGCGCTGTTGCGCGAACGAGGCGTGGACCAGATCTTTTTATTGGCGCCGAACACGACCGCCGAGCGGATTCAAAAGATGCACGCGGTCGGTAGCGGTTACTTGTATTACGTTTCGTTGAAAGGCGTCACCGGCGCCGGCCATTTGGATACCGCCGATGTCGAGCAAAAACTGCAATTGATCAAAGCCAACACCGATCTGCCGGTGGGCGTGGGCTTCGGCGTCAAGGATGCCGAAACCGCGAAAATCATTGCCAATATCGCCGACGGGGTGGTGGTCGGCAGCGCGTTGATCAGCAAGATCGAGGCGAATCTCGATGATCCGGAGCAGGCCCGGCGTGAAATCATCGGTTTGTTGAAGTCCATGCGCCAAGCGATGGATAGTTGAACAGTGGTTAGCGGAGTAGTCTACGCATGAGTTGGTTTGAAAAATTAGTTCCCTCGGTGATCCGGACCGAAAGTACTCCGAAGCGTACCTCGGTGCCCGAAGGTCTGTGGAGCAAGTGTCCGCGTTGCGACGCAATTTTGTTCAATGCCGAGTTGGTCAAGAATTTCCATGTTTGCCCGAAATGCAGCCACCATTTGCGCATCTCGGCGCGGGCACGGCTGGACATCTTTTTGGACGAAGGCGAGCGCGTCGAAATCGGCGCCGGCCTGAAACCCAGCGACCCTCTGCGATTCAAGGACAGCAAGAGTTACAAGGACCGCATCAAGCAGGCGCAGAAGCAAAGTAACGAAAACGATGCATTGGTCACGATGCGCGGCAAGTTGATGGGCGAGGGCATCGTCGCGGCGGCCTTCGACTTCGGCTTCATGGGCGGTTCAATGGGCTCGGTGGTGGGCGAACGCTTTGTGCGCGGCGTCAACGAAAGCTTGCGGACCGGCTTTCCTTTTATCGTGTTTACCGCCAGCGGCGGTGCGCGCATGCAGGAGTCGCTGTATTCGTTGTTCCAAATGACCAAGACCAGTGCGGCTCTGACCAAATTGGCGGATGCCGGGATTCCCTATATCTCGTTCATGACCGATCCGACGATGGGCGGCGTATCCGCCAGTTTGGCGATGCTGGGCGACATCAATGCCGCCGAGCCGGAAGCTCTGATCGGTTTCGCCGGGCCGCGCGTGATCGAGCAGACCGTCCGTGAAAAACTGCCGGAAGGTTTTCAGCGTAGTGAATTTCTGCAAGAACACGGCGCGATTGACCTGATTATCGATCGCCGGGAAATGCGCGAAAAAATTGCGTCGATTCTGGCGATGTTGCGCTTTGGCCGTTCGGCCGGCGCGGCGGGGAGCGGCGAGAGTTCCGCGGATTCCGGCGATGCCGGGACAGGTCTGGGGTAGTCGCGGTCGCAATGGCGCGCTTCGAGACGCTTCAGGCATGGCTAAACTGGCAGGAACAACTTCATCCTAAGTCCATCGACCTGGGGTTGGCCAGGGTGGCCGGCGTCTATTCCAAGCTCGGACGGCCGGGCGCCAAACCGCTGACCGTGACGGTCGCGGGCACCAACGGCAAAGGCTCCTGCGTGGCGTTTTTGGAAGCGATATACCGCGCTCAGGGCTATAAAGTCGGGGCTTACACGTCGCCGCATATTCTGCGTTATAACGAACGTATCCGCATCGCCGGCCGGCCGGCCGGCGATGCGGAGATTTGCGACGCCTTCGCCCGCATCGATGCCGCGCGCGGCGAGACCAGTCTAAGTTATTTCGAATTCGGCACGCTGGCGGCGCTGGATTTGTTTTCCCGCGCCGGTGTCGATGTGCAATTGCTGGAAGTGGGTCTTGGTGGCCGGTTGGATGCGGTCAACATCGTTGATCCCGACGCGGCTTTAGTGACGACGATCGCGCTGGATCACGTCGATTGGCTGGGCAATACCGTTGAAGCCATCGGTCGCGAAAAAGCCGGTATATTTCGGGCCGGCGTTCCGGCCATCATCGGTGACGAACATCCGCCGGCTTCGCTATTGGCGACCGCATCGGAAACCGGTGCGCTGACCTTGCGCATCGGAGCCGCCTACCGTTATCGGAAACAGGGCGAAGTCTGGGATTGGCTGAGCGAATCCGCCGAACTGAGCGGATTGCCGGTGCCGGCCTTGCAGGGCGAACACCAATACCGCAACGCATCGGCGGTCATCGCCGGCGTTCGGGCCTTGAACGATCGCCTGCCGGTCGGCGACGAGGCGATACGGCGAGGCCTGGCCGAGGCCCGTTTGAATGGCCGGTTTCAACTGATCGACGGCAGCCATCCGGTGTTGCTGGATGTCGGTCATAATCCGCAGGCGGTGGGGACCTTGCTGGAGTATCTGAGCGAACGCTTCCCCAATACCAAGATTCGCGCGGTGTTCGCGATGATGAAGGACAAGGACATCGCCGGCGTGATTCGGATCATGGCCGATCGGGTGGCCGAGTGGTATCTGGCGCCGTTGACCAATCCGCGCGCCGCCTCGCCCGAAGCGATCGCGGCGCTGTTTCCGCCCGAACTGCGCGGCCGCGTTCGCGACGGTTATCCGGATTTCTCCGCCGCCTACCGCGCCGCCAGCGGGCAGGCCGCGCCCGGCGAATTGACGCTGGTTTTCGGTTCTTTTTTTCTGGTATCCGAATATTTATCTAATTTTCCCAGAGGTGATTGAGTATGGATCAGGAGTTAAAGCAACGTTTGATTGGAGCCGCGGTGATTACTGCGCTGGCCGCCATCTTCGTGCCGATGTTGTTCGATGACCCGATCGACGAAACCGGTAAAACCATCAACGAATTGAAAATCCCGGAAGTGCCGGCCAAGACTCAGGATGTCGAATTCATGCCGTTGCCCGACAAACCCGAAGCGGTCGTGGACGCTCAGGCGCCGAATGAACCGGTGGGCAGCGAGCCGGCCGCTGGCGCGCGAGTAGTGGACGAAGGCGAAGGCGAAGCGGCTCTCGAAGCGCCGAAGCCGCAATTGAAACTGGGCGCTCGGGAAACTTTGCCGATTCCCAAGAAAGTGGCCCCAGTGCCGGCCCCGACCCGCGCGCCGACGCCGGTCGTGGGCGACGACGAAGAGCCGGTGGTGGCCGAAGCCGAAGACGTGCCGCCGCCGCGTCCGACCAAATTGTCAGCGCCGACCACGGCACCGGTGGTACAGCCCTTGGCTCAGGTGGCGCCCAGCGCCATTGCCAAGCCCAAGCCGGCCAAACTGCCGGAACCCAAGCCCGAGGCCGCCGCGCCGGTGATCGCCAGCCCGGCGCCGGCGGTTAAAGCGCCGGTCGGGGCCGACGAAAATAATCGCTGGTATCTGCAGGTGGGTACGTTTAGCCAGAAACCCAATGCGGCCGCGTTGCAAGACAGCCTGAAACAACAAGGCTTCGCCGCGTCGGTCAAGGAGTACGCCACCGACAAGGGCTCGGTTTTCAAGGTCCGCATCGGACCGATCGTCGATAAGGTCAAGGCTCAAGCGATCAAGGCTAAACTGGCGCAAATCAACGTCAATAGTTTCGTTTCACCGGACGAGTAAACTAAACGGGCCTGGCTTAAACGATGCTGGATTTTGTGCCTTGGCGGCAAATGCTGTGGGTCGATTACCTGATTATCGTCATCGTCGGCGGCTCGGCCCTGATGGGTTTGTTTCGCGGCTTCGTCAAGGAGGCCTTCGCGCTGACGATATGGTCGGTCGCGGTCTGGGTCGGCGTGCACTACAGCCACGATGTGGCGGTGCTGTTGCAGTCGACGATCAGCTATCCGTCGGCCCGCGCCGCCGCCGCGTTTGCGTTACTGTTTTTCGCGACCTTGATTCTGGGCAGTTTGATCAGCTTTTTGTTGAGCCAGTTGATCGAATCCACCGGATTGACCGGTAGCGATCGCTTGTTGGGTATGCTGTTCGGCATCGTGCGCGGTTCGGTGCTGGTGGCCTTGTTGGTGATGATGGCCGGCGTCACGCCGCTGCCGGAAGACCCCTGGTGGAAACAGTCGGTTCTCATTCCGCCGTTCCAAGCCCTGGCCGTGTGGTTGAAAAACCATATGCCGGCGGGCTTGGCGGATTACATTCATTATCGTTAAATCGGAACAGCTATGTGTGGTATTGCGGCAATCGTTTCTTATCAAAGCGTTAACCAGGATCTCTACGATGCCTTGACGGTGTTGCAGCATCGCGGCCAGGACGCCGCCGGCATTGTCACCTGCGACGGCGGGCGCTTGCATCTGCGCAAGGACAATGGCCTGGCGCGCGACGTGTTTTCAACCGAGCAAATGATGAAGCTGAAAGGCAATATGGGCATCGCCCATGTTCGCTACCCGACCGCCGGTTGCACCAGTTCGGCCGAAGCCCAACCGTTTTACGTCAACTCGCCGTTCGGCCTGACCCTGGCGCACAACGGCAACCTGACCAACACCGAGGAATTGAAGCGGCAGGTATTCGTGGACGATCAACGCCATATCAACACCGACTCGGACTCCGAGGTGTTGCTGAACGTGTTCGCCCACGAGCTGCAACAATTCGGCAAGCTGCGTTTGACCGTCGACGATGTGTTTCAGGCGGTCAGCGCGGTCCACAAACGCTGCCGGGGCGCCTATGCGGTGGTCGTGATGATCGCCGGTTTCGGCGTGTTGGGTTTTCGCGATCCGCACGGCATTCGCCCTATCGTGTTCGGCGAGCGCAAGTCGGATGAAGGCACCGAATACATGATAGCCTCGGAAAGCGTGGCGCTGGACGTGTTGGATTTTCGCTTGATTCGCGACTTGGCGCCCGGCGAAGCAGTGTTCATCGAAGCTTCCGGCAAACTGCATACCCGCCAATGCGCCGAAACCACCGACCATTGTCCGTGCATTTTCGAATACGTTTATTTCGCGCGCCCCGACTCGATCATCGACAATATCTCGGTCTACAAGGCCAGAATGCGGATGGGCAAGAAGCTGGCCGAAAAAATTCAGCGGGAATGGCCGGATCACGACATCGACGTGGTGATTCCGATCCCGGATACCAGCCGGACCGCCGCCTCCCAGATCGCCCATGATCTGGGAGTCAAGTTCCGCGAAGGCTTCATGAAAAACCGTTATATCGGTCGGACCTTCATCATGCCCGGCCAGAAGATGCGCAAAAAATCGGTCAAGCAGAAGCTGAACGCGATTTCGCTGGAATTCGACGGCAAGAACGTGTTGCTGGTCGACGATTCGATCGTGCGCGGCACCACGTCCGAACAGATTATTCAAATGGCGCGCGATGCCGGCGCCAAGAAGGTCTATTTCGCGTCTGCGGCCCCGCCGGTGCGCTATCCCAACGTCTACGGCATCGACATGCCGGCGGCGCGCGAGTTGATCGCCCACGACCGTAGCGAGGAGGACGTTTGCAAGGCCCTGGGCGCCGACAAATTGATATTTCAAGATCTGAGCGATTTGATCGAAGCGGTGGGCAGGGGCAATCCCAACATCAAGCATTTCGACACATCGTGCTTTAGCAGCGAATACATCACCGGCGACATCGACATGGCGTATCTGGCGCGTATCGAGGCCTTGCGCAACGATCATGCACAGTCGCAGCGCAACGGCAGCAACTTCATCATCGACATGCAGGTAGCCAAATAATGAGCGAATTCGATTGGCAAGACTTCGGGCCGGAAACTCAGGCGATTCGGGCCGGCCACCGCCGAAGCCACGAAGACGAGCACAGCATGCCGATATTCACGACCTCCAGCTACGTGTTTCAGTCCGCCGAACAAGCCGCGTTGCGCTTTACCGGCAAGCAGCCCGGCAATATATATTCGCGGTTTACCAACCCGACGGTCGCGGCCTTCCAGGAGCGGCTGGCCTTGTTGGAGCACGGCGAACGCTGTTTGGCGTTTGCCTCCGGAATGGCGGCCATCATGGCGGTCGGTATGGCCTTGCTGAAGGCCGGCGACCACGTGGTGTGCTCGCGCAGCGTATTCGGCAACACCGTGTTGGCCTTTCAGAATTATTTCGGCAAATTCGGCGTTGAAACCGACTTCGTGACCTTGACCGATCCGGCCGCCTGGGAGGCGGCGATCAAGCCGAATACCCGGTTTTTGTTCCTGGAGACCCCGTCCAACCCGCTGATCGAGATTGCCGACATTCGCGCGTTGGCCGATATTGCCCATCGCCACGGGGCCTTGTTGGTGGTGGACAACGTGTTTTGCACGCCGATACTGCAACGGCCGTTGACGTTGGGCGCGGATCTGGTCGTGCATTCGGCCACCAAATATATTGACGGCCAGGGGCGTTGCGTCGGCGGCGCGGTGGTGGGTAGCGAGGCTTTGATCGAAAAAGAGGTCTATCCCTATCTGCGGACCGGCGGCGCGACGATGAGTCCGTTCAACGCCTGGGTGTTTTTGTCCGGTCTGGAAACCTTGGCGGTGCGGATGCAGGCGCATTGCGATCGCGCGTTCGAATTGGCCCAGTGGCTGGAGAGCCAGCCGGCGGTGGCCAAGGTGCATTATCCCGGACTGGTCTCGCATGCCCAGCACGAACTGGCCCGACGCCAGCAAAGCCACTTCGGCGCCGTCGTCAGTTTCGAATTGCGCGGCGGTAAGGACGAGGCCTGGGGCCTGATCGATTCGACCCGGATGCTGTCGATTACCGCCAATCTGGGCGACGTTAAAACCACGATCACCCATCCCGCCACGACCACCCACGGTCGCCTGACGCCGGAAGCCCGCGCCGAAGCCGGCATCAAGGACAGCTTGGTGCGGATTTCGGTCGGGCTGGAGAATCTCGACGACATCAAGGCCGACTTGCTGACGGGCTTATCGGCCGCTAACCTTGCGACGGCCGGTTCCGCGACAGTGGCCGGTTCAGCGTAGCGCGAAATATCGGCTATCTTTGTCCGATCTACCACCTGGATTTTCAGTATGTTTCAAGACCGCAAGGAATACCGGAAAAACTTTAGCGCCGAGGGTTTTTTATATGTCGGCGGCGAGGTATTGAAGCTCGGTTGTTACGATGTTTCGTTGAAAGGCGCGATGATCGAAGTGGAGCCCGGCGAACTGCTCAGCGGTATCGCCGAGTTCGAGAGCCTGTTGGCCGAGGATCGCCGCGCCGAGATCTTTGTCGAAGCCCTGTCGCTGGCCGGCGAGGTCGATATCGTTTGGGTCAAGCGCGAACGCAACCGGATCATGATGGGGCTGGAGTTTCGCGATGTCGTGCATAACGCCCAGAAGCTTTGGCGGCGGCGGCGAGGCTATCGGAAGTCTGAAAGTTTCGAGGTCGATCTATTCGTCGATAAGGACCGCTACACGGCCGAGGGCATCAATCGCTCGACCGAGGGGATGTGCTTGCGCATCCAGGGGCCGGCCTCGGTGAAGATCGGCGCCCCGGTCAAACTGCAAGTCAATCAATTGGGTTTTAGCGCGCTCGGCAAGGTGGTTTGGGTGGAGTCGAACGATTTGGCTTGCCGCTTCGGCGTGCAACTGGTCATTATCAAATAGCAGAGCCTTCAAGCCTGTAACAACGGGTCGAGTTCCCGGTCCACGTCCAACGCATACAGGTCGTCGAAGCCGCCGACGTGGCGGTCGCCAATGTATATTTGCGGCACGGTGCGGCGGCGGGTTTTTTCCATGACTTCCTGGCGCAAGCCGGGTTCGCTGTCGACGTCGATTTCAGTGTAGCTTGCGCCTTTTTTGTCGAATAAACGCTTGGCCATCGTGCAATACGGGCAGAGCTTGGCGGTATAAATGATGATTTCGGGCATGGTAAAAATTATTAAATGCTAATGGATGCTGGCATTTTAGCGGGCTAGAGAGCATTGCTCAATAGCAATCGCCCGGCTCAATTGGCCGATTAGTACGCCGGCCGCGTCTGCCAGGCTGGGACCGAACGCGACGACGCCGTCGAGATGGCCCAGCATCGTAAACAGCGGTA
Organism: Methylomonas sp. BG-2; assembly: GCF_057766305.1. Classification (NCBI taxonomy): domain Bacteria; kingdom Pseudomonadati; phylum Pseudomonadota; class Gammaproteobacteria; order Methylococcales; family Methylococcaceae; genus Methylomonas; species Methylomonas sp. BG-2. Next base: position 15,201 of record NZ_JBYMAP010000001.1, read on the forward strand.
GGCTTTGTAATTGCCGGTCGGCTAACAGCGCCTGGACCGCCGCCGCCATTTCCGGCGTGCCGTAGGGAACGTCGGCGCCGGTGTGAGGCAGGGCCAACGCGGCGGTTTGCCGCCAGATCTCCGGGCTGTGCACGTGGATGACGGCCTGTACTTCAGTGCATTCGCGATACACACCGGCATGGGTCAGCGCTTCCGAGGACGGTTGGCAGGCGCCGCGCGAACAGAGCCGGTTTTGCTCGGGAGCGGCCTCGACGACCCAGACGAATTGCTCCGCCTCGAGTCGCGGCAAATGGCCGGTTTGGGTGCCGGAAATGATAAATTCGTCGCGGCCGGGAACCAGTCGCCGGCTGATGTTGCCGAAGCCCAGCCCGTCGTAACGGTCGGCGAATCGGCCGATCAGGCCCAAGCGATGCATGACGGTCCGCCAGGCGTTCAGCTCCGCGAAGCCGAAATCGGTCGGCAGCTCCGCCGCCAGATGCTCCAGCCGGTATTTGATCACGCCTTCGCGGTCGCTCATGATGATTTTCCGTTTATTTTCAAGTTTTTCGAACCGCGCATGAAGCCACATTCGTTCAAAATCGGCCTGGTTTGGCCGCTGCTATTTTTGTTTTTCAGTGTAACGCTTGCTCACGCCGCAAATCAAAAGCCGGCCATCAAGCCGGTGTCGGTTGCCGACATCAAACAGCGGATTCAGTTCGTCAAGGATAAGCAGAATCTGGGCGAGGACCTGAAAAACCGCATCCTGTCCGCGTATTACGAAAGCGAGGACAACCTTAACGAAACCGAAGCCCAGGATGCTCAAGCCGAGTCGTTCAAGCAGGCTTTAAATAGCTTGCCGCTGGAAACCAAGCGCATTGCCAAGCAGATCGAGGAAGCCGAAGCCAGCTTGAAGAATCGCCGGCCGGAACGGTGGACGCTGTTTCCGACCGACGAGCTGGAGCAGCGTTTGATTATCGAAAAAACCAAGCTCAGCGATTTGGATGCCGAAATCAGCCGGGTAGAGGCGCAGATCGGCGAATTGATGAATCGGCCGCAATTACTCAGGGAGAAGGTTTCGGAGCTGAAGGGCAAGCAGGCCAGCAGTCAGCAGGAACAGCAATTGCTCGCTAGCCGGGGCGGTGACAATCTTTACGAAAAAGAGGCCGGTCAAATTCAGCTGGAAACCCGGCTGAAGTTGCTGAACAGCACCTTGAAGACGCTGGAGCTGGAAAATATCAGCAATCCGCTACGCTTGCAGGCGCAAAAGGACCGAATTCACCTATTGAATTTGCAGCGCGAACAACTGGCCATGTTGATTGCCGATCTGGACAATCACCTATTGGACCGCCGCCAGCAATTGATCGACAAGGAGCGCGACGAACTGTTGCAAGCGGAGAAGGACGCCGAAGGCAAGCATCCGTTGATCCGCGAGGCCACCAAGGAAAACATGCGCTACAACCGCAGCCTGCAGTCGGTCAACAAGAACATGGAGCAATATCTGATTCAAAAAAACGAGATGGATGCCCGTTACAAGCAATTGGAAAAGGACTACCAGAGCGCGGAGCAAAAAATCTCGCTGGCGGGCTTGAGTCCGGCGCTGGGGAATCTATTGCGCGAGCAGCGGCGCAACATTCCGCAACATAAGCAGTTCGGCGCGCTGAACGACGAGATCCAAGACCAGATCGCGCTGGCCAGCCTGGAAAGCTTCAAGCTCGACGAAGCCAAGAAAAATCTGTCCGATATCAATCAGACCTTGTTGAACCGGGTGGCGCAATTGCCGGCCGATACCGACGATGCCGAGAAGCTCCGAATCCGTACCGAGCTGCGTTTGCTGTTGAACGACCAGAAGGATTTGGTGGTCCGCTTGGCTGGGGCTTACACCGAATACGCGCGCGTGTTGGGGGATGTCGATTTCAGTTTGCAGCAAATGCTGGGCATCGCGGACAAATTCGGCGCCTATCTGGATCAGCGCTTGCTGTGGGTGCCGAGCGCGCCGGTCATCGATCAGCAGTATCTGAAGGACATTGTGCATTCGGTCGCTTGGTTCTTTAACCCGGGAAATTGGCGGCAGGTCGCCCAAGGGTTTGGGGAGGGATTGGTTCACAATCCGGTATCGGTGCTGGTCGGCTTGGCCATCGTCGTGCTGCATTGGCGGTTTCGCAACTCGGTCAAGCGCCGGCTGGAGGGCTTATTGCAAGGCAATACCGTCAATGCCAGCGTCGGCGAAACCTTGTCGGCATTGATTTACCTGGGCTTGCTGTCCTTGTACGGCGCGCTGCTGATGGCCTGGATAGGTGGCGTGCTGGCGCTGAATGCGCGCGCCGATTTCTTTAGCCGCTCGTTCGCGGAAGGGCTGCTTTCCACCGCGTCTGCGCTGTGCGTGGCGCAATTTTCGTTTCGCTTGTTCAAGCCGGCCGGCGTCGCGGAAAGCTTGTTTCAGTGGCCCAACCAAGTCACGCAGTTGCTGTACCGCCAAATCAAATGGTTACGGTTTTTGCTGGTGCCCAGCGTGTTTGTGACCGCGATGACCGGTAGCGATTTGTTTTCGGAGCACAGCTACGCATTGGGACGCACCGCGCTGATCGTGTTGATGCTGGCGTTTACCTACGTGTTTCATTGTCTGGCCCAGCCGCAAACCGGTCTGGCCAAGAGTTTTTACCGGCTGTCGCACGGTTGGTTGAGCCGCTTGCGCTTCGTTTGGTACGCGATCGCGGTGTTGACTCCGCTGGTCATCGTCGGCTTTGCGGTGGCGGGATATTACCAAAGCGCGCTGGAGCTGTACGAAAAACTGGTCTTCAGCTTGCGGCTGATGTTCGCCACGGCATTGCTGTATGCGCTGATTTTACGTTGGTTTCGGCATACCGAGCGGCAATTGGCCTTGCGCAACGCCAAGCAAAAGCGCAAGCAGGCCGAGCAAGTGCAAACCAGCAGCGCCGCGGACGAGGCTTTCGCGCCCGACAAGGATTTGCTGGACATCACCAAGATCAATCAGCAGGGGCGCAAGCTGTTGACGACGCTGGTCATGGCGACGATGCTGATCGGCTTTTGGGCGATCTGGAGCGACATTCTGCCGGCCTTTTCGGTATTCGATAACGTGGTGCTTTGGCAATACGGCCAGGTCGTTGACGGCAAGGAGGTGCCGCAACCGGTCACGCTGATCAATTTGCTGATTTGCTTGCTCTACGGCGGTTTGGCCTTCGTGTTCGCCAGCAATTTCCCGGCCTTGGTCGATCTGCTGACGGTCGGCAAATTCGCGATGACGGCCGGCAGCCGCTACGCCCTGATCCAACTGGTGCGTTACACGCTGACCGCGATTACCTTTCTGGCGGTGGCCAACGAACTCGGCGGCAGTTGGTCGCAAGTGCAATGGCTGGTCGCGGCGCTGTCGGTCGGCCTGGGCTTTGGCTTGCAGGAAATTTTCGCCAATATGGTGTCGGGTATTATCTTGCTGTTCGAGCGGCCGATTCGGGTTGGCGATACCGTCACGGTCGGCGATGTCACCGGCCGGGTCAGCCGGATTCAGATGCGCGCGACCCACATCGTCGATTGGGATCGCAAGGAACTGGTGGTGCCGAATAAAACCTTTATCACCGACCGTTTGATTAACTGGACCCTGTCCGATACCGTCACCCGGGTGATGGTTCCGGTCAGCGTGGCCTACGGCAGCGATATCGAGACTGTCGAGCGGATCTTGCGCGAGGCCATCACGGCAACCGAGCTGGTGTTGCCGGAGCCGGAGCCGGCGGTGAATTTCGTCGGTTTCGGCGAGAGTTCTCTGGACTTCAAAATCCAGGTATTTGTCAGCGAACTCGCCGAGCGGGCGACGGTGACCCACCAATTGCACGTCGGCATCTACAAGGCGTTGCAATCCCATCATATCGAGATTCCCTACCCGCAACGCGACGTGCATATCCGTTCGATCGCCGACGGCGTTCTGCCGGATCGCGGCATGTCTTGAGCGGCGGATTTCGAGAAAAACCGGTTATGTAATAGAATGGCCGGCTTTTAGTCTGGATAGTTTGCCGATATGCGTTGTCCGTTTTGTGCCGCGCAAGACACCCGCGTCATCGATACCCGCTTGGCCGACGATGGCGATCAGGTCAAGCGCCGCCGCGAATGCGTGGCCTGTAAGGAGCGCTTTACCACCTTCGAAGTGGTCGAATTGGCGCTGCCGCGCATCGTCAAGCGTAGCGGCGCCAGACAGAGCTTCGACGAAAACAAGTTGCGGGCCGGCATGTTGCGGGCGTTGGAAAAACGGCCGGTTCAAGTCGATGCGGTTGAAGCGGCGATCAGCCGGATCAAGAAGGTACTGGTCACCCGCGGCGAGCGGGAAATTCCGGCGTTGGCCTTGGGTGAACTGGTGATGCAGGAACTCAGCCAACTCGATCACGTCGCCTTCGTGCGCTTCGCGTCGGTTTATCGCAGTTTTCAGGATGTCAGCGAATTCACCCGGATGATAGAGACGCTGCAACAGCATGACTCAGATTAGTTCGGACGCCTATTTCATGGCGCGCGCGATCAAGTTGGCCGAGCGCGGGCGGTACACGACCGATCCCAATCCCCATGTCGGTTGCGTATTGGTCAGGGACGGCGAAATCCTCGGCGAAGGCTGGACGCAGCGGGCCGGCTTCGCCCATGCCGAGGTCGATGCGTTGAGCAAAGCCGCCGACGCCCGCGGCGCGACCGCGTACGTAACGCTGGAGCCTTGCAGCCACCACGGCAAGACCGGCCCTTGCACCGACGCGTTGCTGGCCGCCGGTATCGCCAGGGTCGTCGTGGCGATGGTCGATCCCAATCCGCTGGTGGCCGGACGCGGCTTGCAACAGCTGCGCGACGCCGGCGTCGAGGTCTGCTGCGGCGTTTTGCAAGCCGAAGCCGAAAAGCTCAACCCAGGCTTTTTCAAACGGATGCGGTCCGGTCTGCCGTGGATACGCAGCAAACTGGCGATGAGCCTGGACGGCCGCACCGCGATGGCCAGCGGTGAAAGCCAGTGGATCACGTCGCCGCAAGCCCGTGCCGACGTGCAGCGCTGGCGAGCCGCCAGCAGCGCGATCGTCACCGGCATCGCGACGGTGCTGGCCGACGATCCGCGCTTGAGCGCCCGTGTCGATTTCGACTTGGAGCCGCCGGTTAAGGTGGTGTTGGATTCCCGCTTGCGCTTGCCGCCGACCGCGAAGCTGTTCGAGGCCGGCGCCGAGGTCTGGGTTTTGACTTGTAGCGAAGACACCGAGAGGGCCGAGCGCTTGCGCGCGGTCGGCTGCCGGATGTTTCAGATCGGCGCCAGCAACGGACGTGTCGATTTGCCGCAAGCCTTCCGTTTGTTGGCCGAGCAGCAAATCAACAGCGTCTGGGTCGAGGCCGGCGCGACCTTGAACGGCGCCTTGCTGGACAGCGGACTGGTTGACGAATGGTTGTTTTACATGGCGCCCTGCGTTTTGGGTAGCGAGGGTTTGGGCTTGTTTCACTTGCCGGGCCTACAAAGCCTGCGGGACAAAAAAGCCTTGCACCTGCTCGAAACTCGCCAAGTCGGTCCGGATCTGCGTTTACGTTATTCCAGTCAATCGCTATGAAAATGCAATCGTTATCTTTGATATTGTTGGGCTTTTCCTTTGCTGTTGTTGCGTATGCGGTCGAAGAGGAAGCGACGGGCGTGACCAATAAGCTGACCATAGAGCGAGGCAAATTGGTCGGGGAAGAACACGAAATTGAAATTTACGATTACCATAGCGGCGTATATCAAACCGTCACGGTTTTCCGCAAACCCAAATCCCAGTCGGATGCCGCTGTTTCCACTCCCGATAGCGGCTCGGCGGCGGATCGCAAATCCCTGAAATAAAATCATGTTTACCGGAATCATTTTAGCGGTGGGTCGTATTGACGCGATACAAGCCCGCGGTGGGGACTGTCGTCTGCGAATTCAAACCGGCAAATTGTCGCTGGCGGGGGCCGCGCTCGGCGACAGCATTGCCGTCAACGGCGTCTGCCTGACGGCGGTGGAACTCGGCGAACACCATTTCGTCGCCGACGTGTCCAACGAAACCTTATCGCGTACTACCTTGAAAAACGCCGTGGCCGGCACTCCGGTCAACCTGGAGTTGGCGCTGACGCCATCCAGCCGTCTTGGCGGCCACATCGTCAGCGGCCACGTGGACGGTATCGGCGCTGTCGTCGAAAAACAGCCGGACGGCCGGTCGATCCGTTTCAAATTCAAGGCGCCGGACGAATTGGCCAAATATATCGCCGAGAAAGGCTCGATTTGTATCGACGGCATTAGCTTGACCGTCAACAGTGTCGACGGCGCGTTTTTTTCGGTCAACATCGTACCGCATACCTTGGCGGAAACCACGCTCGGCCGGACTGAAGTCGGCGGCAAAGTTAACCTGGAAGTCGATTTGCTGGCCCGCTATCTGGAACGGCTGATGAAGGGCGAGGCGGCGGCCCGTTGCGGCGGTGGCGTTACCGAAGCCTTGTTACACAACGCGGGATTCATGCAATGAACACAACCGAAGAAATTATCGAAGACCTGCGACTCGGCAAAATGGTCATCATCATGGACGACGAGGACCGGGAAAACGAGGGCGATTTGCTGATGGCGGCCGCGTTTGCCCGGCCGGAGGACATCAATTTCATGGCCAAATACGGCCGCGGCCTGATCTGCCTGACGCTGACCCGCGAGCGCTGCCAGCAATTACGCTTGCCGCTGATGGTCAACGACAACAAAACGCCCTATACAACGAATTTCACGCTATCGATCGAGGCCGCCGAGGGCGTGACCACCGGCATTTCCGCCGCCGATCGGGCCTTGACGGTGCAACGCGCGGTCGCGCCGAACGCCCAGCCCGGCGACTTGGTGCAGCCCGGCCACATTTTTCCGCTGATGGCCCAGGCCGGCGGCGTATTGAACCGGGCCGGCCATACCGAGGCCGGTTGCGATCTGGCCCGCTTGGCCGGCGTCGAGCCGGCGGCCGTCATCGTCGAGATCTTGAACGACGACGGCTCGATGGCGCGCCGGCCCGATCTGGAAGCCTTCGCCGAGCAGCATCACTTGAAAATCGGCACCATCGCCGATTTGATCCATTACCGGATCAAGCACGAAAACACCTTGGAGCGGATTGCCGAATGCGCGTATCCGACCGAATTCGGCGATTTTCGGCTCTATGCCTACCAAGACCGTAACGACGACAACGTGCATCTGGCCCTGGTGCTGGGCGAGGTGGCCGGTGACGAACCGGTCTTGGTGCGGGTGCATGCCCGCAACGTCGTCGACGATCTGTTTTGCTCCAAGCGCAGCGATTGCAGTCTGCCGATTCGCGAGGCCATGCGGCGGATCGCCGAAGCCGGGCGAGGGGTACTGGTGTTGATCCGCCAGAACGAGAATAACAAGGCGCTGGTCGAACTGATCCACGCCTACCAAATGCAGGATAACGGCATCAAAAGCCAAGCCAGTGCCGAAGTCGGTTGGCGCACGACCGGCACCGGTTCGCGAATCCTGGCCGATTTGGGCGTGCGCCGCCTGAAGGTGATGGGGGCCAAGAAAAATTACATCGGTTTGGCCGGTTTCGATCTGGAGATCGTCGAGCAAGTCGAGTTCGGCGGCTGAGTACGATTTTTCGGGGCGGCTTGCTTCGAAACCGCGTAAACTTAGTGCCTTTTTTATTTGCGTGGCGGCCGGTTTTACTTGGGTCGGCCGCCGCGTCGTGATCGCTCAACCTATTGGATAACTTATGTCAGTCAGTATCGTAGAAGGCCATTTGTCCGCTCAGGGCGGCAAGTTTTGCATCGTTTCCTCGCGTTTCAACAGCTTCATCGTCGGCCAGTTGGAAGCCGGCGCCATCGACGCGTTGGTTCGCCACGGCGCCGCCGAAGCCGACATCAAGTTGATTAAAGTGCCGGGCGCGTTCGAATTGCCGGTGGCGGTGCAACGCATCGCGGCCGTGAAAAAATTCGATGCGATCATCGTGCTGGGCGCGGTGATTCGCGGCGGTACTCCGCATTTCGAATACGTGGCCGGCGAATGCGTCAAGGGTATCGCCCAAGTCGCGTTGCAGTACGACGTGCCGGTCAGCTTCGGCGTGTTGACGGTGGACAGCATCGAACAAGCGATCGAACGCGCCGGCACCAAGGCCGGCAACAAGGGCGCCGAAGCGGCCTTGTCGGCCATCGAAATGGTCAGTCTGTTCAATAACCTGAGCCTTTAATGAGTCAAGCCAAAACCAACGCCAGAAAATGCGCGGTTCAGGCGCTGTATCAATGGCAGATGTCGGGCGATAGCCTGAGCCGCATCGAAACCTATTTTCTGGAAGAAGAGCATCTTAAGGGTGCGCAGAAAAGTTATTTCAGCGAGATTTTTCACGGCGTGCCCAAGCAACTGGACATCGTCGATGCGGCGCTGGCCGGCTTTGTCGATCGGCCCATCGAAAAAATCGATCCGGTCGAGCGGGCGATACTGCGGATCGGCGCTTACGAGCTGATTTACCGATTGGAAACGCCTTACAAGGTCATCATCAACGAAGCCGTCAACTTGGCCAAGTGCTTCGGCGCGGAAGGCAGCCACAAATACGTCAACGGCATTCTTGACAAAGTCTCCCAGACTCAGCGAGCGGTCGAAATCGCCGCCAAGCAAGGGCTGCCGAAAATCTGATGGCGGTTCGGCGCGACGCCCAGGGTAGCTGATGCCGGAGCGACTGGGCGAATTCGATCTGATTCGCCGTTATTTCGCGGTGGACGCGCCGCGCCATCCCAATAACCGGCTAGGTATCGGCGACGACTGCGCGCTGCTGAGTCTGCCGCCCGGCCAGCACTTGGCGATTACCGCCGACACCATGGTCGAAAATGTGCATTTCTTTGCCGATGTCGCTCCGGAGGATTTGGGCCACAAACTGCTGGCCGTCAACCTCAGCGATCTCGCGGCGATGGGTGCCGAGCCGTTCGCGGTCACCTTGGCTCTGACTTTGCCCCAGATCGATCCGGATTGGCTGGCTGCGTTTTCGCGCGGTTTTTTGGCGCTGGCGCGCCGCTTCAACGTGGATTTGATCGGCGGCGACACCACGTCGGGGCCGTTGACGCTGACCGTGCAGGCCATGGGAGCCGTGCCGAGCGGGGCGGCGCTGACCCGCTCGGCGGCAAACGTTGGCGATTTGGTCTATCTGAGCGGCCCGGTCGGTGATGCCGGCTTGGGTTTGAAAATCAAGCAAGGCTATCGCTGCGCGTCCCCCGAAATTCCACTGCGCTGTTTTCACCGGCCCGAGCCCAGAGTCGCGCTGGGTTTGGCGTTGCGCGGCGTTGCTGGTGCCTGTATCGATGTGTCCGACGGTTTGGCCGCCGATTTAGGCCATATCCTGACGCAAAGCCGGGTTGGCGCCTGTCTGGACTGGGAGCGCTTGCCGCTGTCCGACGCGGTGAGCCGCTATGTGGCCGAAACCGGCGGCTGGCGCCTGCCGCTCACCGCCGGCGACGATTACCAATTGTGTTTTACCGTGCCGCCCGAGTTGGCAGCCCGGATCCCGGACGGTTGCCGGAACATCGGCGTTATCGAAGCCGAGCCCGGTTTGCGCCTGCGGCGCGGCGGCTGTATCGAATTGCTGGAGTTCACCGGTTATGAGCATTTTCTTTAGAGCATCCTACGGCAAGGCTGGTTTATCCGCCGGCGACATCGCGCGCGATTTCAGGCTGTTCCTGGCGTTCGGTTTCGGTGCCGGTTTGGTCAAACGCGCGCCGGGTACCTTCGGCACGCTGGCGGCCTTGCCGGTTTACGCGGTGTTGTCTCAAACCGGTTTTTGGGGTTACTGGCTGGCGACCTTGACGGTGATCGTGGTCGGCATTCATTTGTGCGATTACGCCGCCGCGCGTTTGCAAGTTCACGACTTCGGCGGCATCGTTTGGGACGAAGTCGCCGGTTTGTTGTTGACGATGGCTTGGGTGCCGTTTTCGTGGCGGAACTTGGCGTTGGGCTTTGTACTGTTCAGATTCTTCGACATTGTCAAGCCGTGGCCGATCGGCTGGCTGGACCGGCGGGTCCACGGCGGTTTGGGCATCATGCTGGACGATGTGGTTGCGGGGTTGTTCGCGGCGCTCGCGTTGGTGTTGTGCGCGCCGTGGATGCTTCAATATTAGTGCACGCTAAAGCGTTAGACAGGGTGGCGGGCCTTTGCTATAAAGCAAATCCCGCTCGTAGCGCGGGGCCATTCCAGAATAATCAAATAACGAGAGAAGCAACTATGAAAACAAAAAAACTTTTGGCCTTAAGCCTGGGTAGCGCCGCGCTGGCTTTGTCCGCGCAAACCGCTTCCGCGGCATGCAGCGACGTTTCGCGCTCGGCATTGACCGACGCGATTAGTGCCGCGGAAGCCGCAAGCACCGGAGGCTATGGACTGAACATGTGGGTGACCGTGGTCGACGAGACCGGAAAAGTCTGCCACGTTGCCACCAGTGGTACCACCGGCGCCGCGGCCGGCAATTCCGAATGGCTGGGTAGCCGGATCATTTCCGCGCAAAAAGCCAACACCGCGAACGCGTTCAGTCTGGACGGCTACGCGATTTCCACCGCGAATTTGTATTCGGCCGTGCAACCCGGCGGCAGCCTGTATGGTCTGCAGCACAGTAATCCGGTGGATGCCAGCCGGGTTTACGCGGGTAGCCCGAACTCCTACGGCACCAACAGCGATCCGTTGAAAAACAAACGGGTCGGCGGCGTGAACGTGTTCGGTGGAGGATTGGCGATCTACAGCGGCGGCCATAAAGTGGGCGCGATCGGTGTCTCCGGCGATACCTCCTGTCGCGATCATGCGTACGCTTGGCGGGTTCGCGAGGCATTGGGCATGCATCCTTCCGGTACCGGCATCACCACGTCCAACATGAACGCGGCCGGTACCGTGCAAACGGCGTTGACCGGGGCGGCCAAGGGCGACGAAATGATTCTGACTGGGAGCGGCGGCTATTGGGACGCCTGGTCGCAACCGGCCTGTCCGAACTCCACGCCGGCGGCAACGACGGCCAACGGTACTTTGCAAGCGCCTTAATTGATCAAGGCGGGTGTCGAGCACCCGCCGTCCATCGGTAATGAGAATATCGCCAGTCCTGGTGGGGGCGTTGCTGGCGGCGCCCTATCTCGCACTGGGCCTGTTGCCGGTTTTGCAACAGGCCCGCACTGTTCGGCCATGCCCGGCGACGGGTGCAGTCCAGGCGTTCCGGCCAATGCCGGACTTGCATCAACTGGCTTCGTTGGCCGAAGCCGGCGGCGGGGCGGCGGCAACGCCGGAGCAGACCGCTGAAGAACAGAGTGTCGACCGTGAACAGGTGGAAACCGCCAGGCAGTGGCTCGGTGATAACGATCCCGCGCAACGTATGGCGGGTGCCCAACAATTGGCGGCCTATCCCACGCCGGAAGCCGGTCGCTATCTGTTGGCGGCTTTGCGGCAAGATCGAATCGGAGAGGTTCGCGCGGCGGCGGCGGAAAGTCTGGGGTATTTCGACCAACCCGCGTTGCCGATTTACGATGCCTTGATAGCAGCGTTGCGAGACCCCGACGAAGCGGTTCGGTTCAATGCCTTCAATGCGCTGCAAACACTGATGGATAAGCTGGCGGACCAGCCCAAATTGCTGGTGAGACTGCAGGCGAAATTAAAACAGACCTTGAAATCCAAGAAACTGCCCGCCGATAGCCGCGAAGCGGTCGAGAGCTATTTGCAAGACCAGTCGCTTTGACCGCGTGCTGTTCGGCCGGCTAGCCCGACGAGCGGCGTGAGTATTGCCGCGGAATTAGGCCAAGCAAAATACGTAATAACTGTAATAAAACACAATAAAAAACAACAATACGTTCAACAGTCTCTCGACGGCCAGATGCCCGGTCGATACTTTGGATGTTTTAGTTTTCAAGACTCCCTCCCGAACGTTAGTGTCGCGAAAGCGGTTTTGGCCCATCACGGCTTAGCGGGCGATGCCGTTGCCTATCCACGCGCCGGCGGCGGCGCCCAAGCCCGCGCCCAGCGGGTTACCCTGGCTGATTTCATAGCCGACCGCGCTGCCGAGCGCGCCGCCTACCAAGCCTTCGGTCGAGCGTCGATCATTCCCCGGATTCGCGCGAGGCGGCTGTGGCGCGTACTCGACGATCGGCGCCGGCTGGTAAGCGTGCCCCTCGCGGTGATGGTGACCGTGTTTGCGGTGCCCGTGCTCGTGCCCGTCGGCCATCGCCAAACCGGAAAAAACGAATCCGACGCAGACTGCCAGTGTGATTTTCAACATGATGACTCCATTTCAAAATTGCCAAGGAAAAGTCTAGCCTCGCAAGTTGAATCCCGAATGAATAAACCATTAGGAATCGATTAAAACCAACGGGGCCTTAGCTAGGTCGGGACTTTTTACCGAAAATGGCTTCAATGAACACAACCGCCTGGAAACGTGTTAGCATTTTTGCTCAGTTGACTGGTGCGCTGATCAACGCCATCGTTTTATCGGATATCAATCCACGTGATCGATTTTTTGGTGGGCTTTATGGTGGCGAATCGATTATATTACAACTGTCCTGGTGCCGCGTTTGTTGCGGCGGCGGCTAAGCCGCCGCGTAAACGCTTGGATTTCAATGATTTTTGTCGGAGCTGTCCATGTTGATACGCAATCGAAATCGAGTAGTTGCGGCAATTAGCCGCCTAGTGCTGGTGGTGGCCGGTATATTGTTGATATCGTTGGGTTTGTCGCCGAGCGTTCGCGCCGAGGCGCTATCGGTGCGGCCCATCGACCGGGTGTTTGGCGGGTCGGGTATTGGCGGTCCGGACGGCCTCAGCGTGTTGGCATCCGCTGAGTAACGCGACTAGCCCGGCTTGGGCGAGCTTGGTTGGCTCGACTTGAACAATTCGGCCATCGAAATCACGTTTTTCGCCATTTCGCCGATTGCCATGTTGCGGTCCATCGCTAATTTGCGTAGGGCATGGTAGGCGTCCTCTTCGCTAAAGCCTTGCGATTTCATTAGGATCGCTTTCGCGCGGTCGACCAATTTGCGGTCTTCCAACTGTGTCTTGGTTTTCTTTAATTCGTCCTTGAGCGCCTGATGTTCCTTGAAACGGGCGATGGCGATATCGACGATGGATTTGATGCGCTTCGCTTCCAGGCCGTCGACGATATATGCGCTGACGCCGGCCTTGATGACTTTGTTGATGGTTTCGGTTTGTTGGTCCTCCGCGAACATCACCACCGGCAACGAGTAACTCTGGTTGATTTCGACGATGGTTTTTAAAATCGCCTCGGTCGGAGCGTAAAGATTGAGTACCACGACGTCCGGGTGCAAGGTTTGAACGATGCTTAGCATATCCAATTCCCGCAGGTTCAGCGTGGCGACCTCGCAGCCGTGTTGGCGTAGCGTGCGCTCCAGCATGCGGTCGCTATCGAATTCGTCCACGATCAAGACATTCAATGCGGCCATCGTTAGTCCAGCTCGATTTGTACCAAGCTGCCGTCCGGCATGATTTCGGTAATAAAGTTTTTCGGTTCCCTCAAAAAATAAATCAGCCCTAGCAAGATTGCACAGGTGCCGCCCAACATCAGAAAAAAGCTGAACGTGGAAACGAAGGTCAACAAGATCAGAAACACGATAGCTCCGGCATTGCCGTAGGCGCCGACGATGCCGGCGACTTCGCCGGTAATCGAACGCTTGATCAACGGCACGAACGCAAAGATGGCGCCTTCGGCCGCTTGCATGAACACCGAGCAAATCAACGTGACCGTCACGCTCAAGGCTATGGACCAATCCGGCGAAATCCAGGCCATCAGCAGGTAGCCGACCGCGAGTCCGGCCACGAACAGCGTCAGCGAAAGCTTGCGGCCGATCTTGTCGCTAAGCCAGCCGCCGGCCGGTCGCGCGACGACATTGGTGACGACGAAACTGGAGGCCAACAGGCCGGCGTCCAGCATGTCGATACCTTGAGTCTCGTGAAAGGTGTGGAAGAAAAACATCGGCAACATCGATAGTACCGCCAATTTGGACCCGAACGTGACCAAGTAGGCGATCGCCAGAATGAAGACTTGCTGATAGCGGTAGTGATGGATGCTCGGGATGGGAGCGCTCAGTTTATCGGCGTTGTGGTTGACGAGTTGATAGGCGTGAGTCAGGAATAGCAGCCAGACGGTGAATTGAATCCCCAGATACCAACCCTGGCTCAATACCGGCGTTGTCGGTGTCGCCAGCTTCCAGGCCAGCAACGAAATCGTCGCGTACAAAGGTATCAGGCTCAGCATGTATAAAAACAGATCGCGGATGCTGGAGACTTCCATCGCCAGAGGTCGGCGGGTTTTCAGGCCGGCCAGTTCGGGCGGTAAATTCTCGACACTGAAGTAATAAACCACCGAGTAAAGCAGCGCGATCGCGCCGGTCAGCGCCACCGCGTAGCGCCAGCCGTGCTCGGCGCCGAAATAAAACGCCAGGCCCGGCAGAAAGATTGCCGCGAACGCCGAGCCAAAATTGCCCCAGCCGGCGTAAATACCTTCGGCGGTACCAACCTGGCTTGCCGGGAACCAGTCGCCGATGATCCGCACGCCGACTACGAAGCCTGCGCCGATAAACCCCAGCAGGAACCGCGACCAAGCCAATTCGGCGAAATTGTCGGCGGCCGCGAACATAAAGCAGGGAATGCTACAAACCGCCAACAACACGCTGTAGCTGATTTTTGCACCAAACCGATCCACCAGCATGCCGGTCGCGACTCTGGCGGGTATCGTCAACGCCACGTTAAGCAGCAGCAAAATGTCGATTTCGGTTTGGCTGATGCCCAGGTCTTGCTGAATCAAAACCAGCAGCGAAGCATGGTTAAACCAGACCACGAAGCTGATGAAGAAGGCCATCCAACTCATATGTAGCACTTTGGCCTTGCCTTGTAGCGACAGCAACTTGAACGGCGTAAAGGTCATGAAAGATCCGGTCGATTGAATTTGGATAAGCGGAAAGCAGATAGCATGCCAGCGACCTGGGCGACTCGGGCGGGTGGCATTGTGGGTACGGCCGCGCGGCGGCGGCTTCATCCGTTTGATGTCGATGGAAGGGGAGGTGCTCGGCGCGGATACCGGCCAATATTGGGCCAGTTTGGTGCGGAATGCGAAAAGGTTTGCATTATTTGGGTGCGCCAATCGTCGCGGCGAGGTAGGGTGAATTTTATAAAAACGTTTTAAATCAATGGCTAGATAAATCTGGCATGGAAGTTGATTGCCTATCGTCAAGTCTCGTCGTTGGACTTGCCCCGCTTTAGACCTGGACAAAGGCGTCCTGCGCGAATGATGTCAATCATTCGCCAGGGCGCCTTTTTTTTGGCCTGAACAAAAGTTTCGCGACGACCGGACCCGAATTCGAGCGTAACGCGAGTGGATTCGGAGCAATTAAGCCCAAATTACAGGAGTCGCGGATGAGTACGCAACAAACCTTGGTCGTGATCGGTAACGGTATGGTCGGCCAACACTTTTTGGCTGGCCTGGTCGAGAGCGAAGTCCTTTCTCGCTACCGCGTGGTCACTTTTTGCGAAGAGCCTAGGCCGGCCTACGACCGGGTACATCTATCGGCTTATTTCGCCGGTAAGACCGCCGAGGACTTGTCCTTGGTCGAGAGCGGATTTTTCGAACGGCACGGGATTGACATTCATCTGGGCGACAAGGCGATCGGAATCGATCGCGAGCGCAGGCAGGTGATTTCCGCCAACGGTGCGATCATCGACTACGATAAGTTGGTCTTGGCGACCGGTTCGTATCCGTTCGTGCCGCTGATTGCCGGCCGCGACCGGCCGCGTTGTCTGGTGTATCGGACGATAGAGGATCTGGAAGCGATCAAGGCCGCGGCGGCGCAATCGCGAATCGGTGCCGTGGTCGGCGGCGGTTTGTTGGGGCTGGAAGCGGCCAAGGCGCTGAAGGACTTAGGGCTGGAAACCCATGTCGTGGAATTCGCCTCGCGGCTAATGGCGGTGCAACTCGACGACGGCGGCGCCGCGATGTTGAAACGGAAAATCGAGGCCTTGGGCGTCGTTACCCATTTGAATAAAAATACTACTGCGATCGTCGATGGCGAAACGGCTCTGCACCGGATGACCTTCGCCGACGGCAGCCATCTGGAAACCGATATTGTGTTGTTTTCCGCCGGGATTCGTCCGCGCGACGAGCTCGCCGGCGCCTGCGGTCTCGCGGCTGGAGCGCGCGGCGGGATTGCGATAGACAATCAGTGCCGGACTTCCGATCCGGATATTTACGCGATCGGCGAATGCGCGTGCTGGAACGGCCAGATCTTCGGTTTGGTCGCGCCCGGATATGCGATGGCTAGAACCGTGCTGGCCGATCTGGCCGAAACCGAGGCGGCGTTTACCGGCGCCGATATGAGTACCAAATTGAAGCTGATGGGCGTCGATGTGGCGAGCATCGGCGATGCGCAGGCCCGGACGCCGGGGGCGTTGGTCTACAGCTATCAGGACGGTGCCGGCGAAATCTATAAACGGTTGGTCGTCAGCGAGGACAACCGGCACTTGCTGGGGGCGGTGCTGGTCGGCGATGCGGCCGACTACGGCACCTTGTTGCAATATTGCTTGAACGGCATTGAATTGCCGGCGCAACCGGATACGCTGATTTTACCGACGCGCGGCGACGCGCCGGCCGGTCTCGGCGCCGATGCGTTGCCGGCTAGCGCCCAGATTTGCTCTTGCCACAATGTCAGTAAGGGGCAGGTGTGCGACGCGGTCGCCGCCGGTTGCGCCAGCATCGGCGAACTAAAGGCCGCCACCAAGGCCGGCACCGGTTGCGGCGGTTGCGGCGCGTTGTTGAAGTCGGTATTGGACAGCGAATTGACCAAACTCGGCGTCGCGGTCAGCACGGATATTTGCGAGCATTTTCCGCATACCCGCCAGGATTTGTACCATTTGGTAATGGTCGGCCAGATCAAGACCTTTGACGAATTGTTGGACCGGCACGGACGCGGTCTGGGTTGCGATATTTGCAAGCAAGCGGTTGGCTCGATCTTGGCCTCGTATTGGAACGACTACATCCTGGAAAAACCGCATGTGGGTTTGCAAGATACCAACGACACCTTTTTGGCCAATATCCAAAAAGACGGCACCTACTCAGTGGTGCCGCGTATTGCCGGCGGCGAAATTACTCCGGAAATGTTGATCGTGCTGGGCCAAGTCGCTAAAAAATATCGCTTGTATACCAAGATCACCGGCGGCCAGCGTGTCGATTTGTTCGGCGCCAGGGTCGAGCAGTTGCCGGCGATTTGGCGGGAATTGATCGCGGCCGGCTTCGAGTCCGGTCACGCCTACGGTAAATCGCTACGCACGGTCAAATCCTGCGTCGGCAGCACCTGGTGCCGCTACGGCGTCGATGACAGCGTCGGGCTGGCGATTGAATTGGAAAATCGTTACAAAGGCTTGCGGGCGCCGCATAAAATCAAAATGGCGGTTTCCGGCTGCACCCGGGAATGCGCCGAAGCGCAGGGTAAGGACATCGGCGTGATCGCCACCGAGAACGGCTGGAATTTGTACGTGTGCGGTAACGGCGGCATGAAACCGCGCCACGCCGATCTGTTCGCGACCAATCTGGATAGGGAAACCTTGATTCGCTACATCGACCGGTTGCTGATTTTTTACGTGCGGACCGCCGCGCGCCTGCAGCGTACCTCGGTGTGGCTGGAAAATCTCGACGGCGGTCTGGCGTATCTCAAGGAAGTGGTAATTGCCGACAAGCTCGGGATCGCCGCCGATCTGGAGCGGCAAATGCACCATGTCATCGATACTTATCAATGTGAGTGGAAAACCACTCTCGCCGACGAAAACCACTTAAAACGCTTCCGCCATTTCGTCAACAGCGACCTGGGCGACGAGGATATCGTGTTTGTGGAAGAACGGGGTCAAATTCGGCCGGCCGATCCTGAAGAACGCAAACATTTTAAACTGATTGAGGAGGCCGCCTGATGAGCCATTGGATAGAGATATGCCGAGCCGAGGATTTGCAAGCCGATTCCGGCATTTGCGCCCGCTTGGCCGGTAAGCAAATCGCGTTGTTCTTTCTGCCTCGCTTGAACGCGGTGTTCGCGATCGGCAACCGCGACCCCTTCAGCCAAGCCAATGTATTGTCGCGCGGGATGGTGGGCGACATCGGCGGCGAGCCAATGGTGGCCTCGCCGATGTACAAGCAGCATTTCAGCTTGCGGAGCGGAATTTGCCTAGAGGACGCCGCAGTGCGGGTGCCGGTGTTTCAGGCCCGCATCGAACAAGGCCGAGTGGAGGTCAGCAGCGCGGCGGATTGACCGGCATCGGGGCCGCCGGTCCGTGCCTCATTCCTGCGGCTTGCCGCGTTTCGACGGCGAGCCGACCCGTTTTTTGCTTTTGGCTTTTTTGATGGCTGCCGGGTCGAAGTGGGAAATGTTGAGCGGTTTGCCGACGACCCTGACCTTTTTCAGCGCCTGAAACAGGTCCTTGGGCATGCCGGCCGGCAACTCGACGGTACTGTAGGTTTCCTCGATTTTAATCCGGGCGATATGCTCGCCGTCGATGCCGGTCTCGTTGGCAATCGCGCCGACAATATTGCCCGGTTTGACGCCGTCGTTACGGCCGATTTCAATTCGGAACAATTCCATTTCGACTTGGCTGGCGCCCCGGCCGCGTTCGCGTTGCGGGCCGCGCTCGCTGCGTTCGCGGGGTCTGTCGTCGGCCGGCCGGGCGGGTTTTTTTCCGGAATCCTTGAGTAATAATGGGGTGTCGCCCTGCAGCAATTGCGCCAGCGCGGCGGCAATGTCGATGGCCGGCACGTCGTGTTCCACTTGGTACTGACTGATCAGCTGATGAAAAAAGCTCAGCTCCGCCGACGCCAGCGTGTCGGTAATCCTCTGTTTAAAGCGGATCACCCGGGCATTGTTGATGAACTCGGTGGACGGTAATTGCATTTCCGCGACTTTCTGGCGGGTGGCTTGTTCGATATTGGCCAGCAAGCGTTTTTCGCGCGGCGAAACGAACAGTATCGCGTCGCCGGTGCGGCCGGCGCGGCCGGTGCGGCCGATGCGGTGGACGTAGGATTCGGTGTCGTAGGGAATGTCGTAGTTCACGACGTGGGTAATCCTATCCACGTCCAGGCCGCGCGCGGCCACGTCGGTGGCGATCAGAATATCCAGCTTGCCGCTTTTCAAATGGTCGATAGCCCGCTCTCGCAGGGCCTGCGACATATCGCCGTTGATGGCGGCGGCGGAAAAACCGCGAGCTTCCAGTTTTTCGGCGACTTCGACGGTAGCGGTCTTGGTGCGGACGAAAATGATCATGCCGTCGAAGTTCTCGGCTTCCAGAATCCGGGTCAATGCGTCCATTTTATGTTGACCGTTGACGAAGCAGTAACGCTGGCGAATGTTCTCGGCGGTCGTGGTTTTGACCTTGATCGTGATTTGTTCGGGCTGATTCAGGTAGCGCTGGGCGATTTTGCGGATTTCAGCCGGCATTGTCGCCGAGAACAGCGCGGTTTGCCGGGTCGGCGGGGTTTGCTCCAGAATCCATTCGACGTCGTCGATGAAGCCCATCCGCAGCATTTCGTCCGCTTCGTCGAGTACCAGCGTCGTCAATTGATCCAGCTTTAAGGTGCCGCGCCGCATGTGATCCATGACCCGGCCTGGCGTGCCGACGATCACGTGCGCGCCGCGATTCAATTGCCGCAGTTGGCTGGTGTAATCCTGGCCGCCGTAAATCGGCAACACGTGAAAGCCCTTGATATGCGCCGCGTAGCTTTGAAAGGCCTCGGCGACCTGGATGGCCAGTTCCCGGGTGGGGGCTAGCACCAAGGCTTGCGGGTCTTTTTGTTTCAGATCGATTCGGGTCAGTATCGGCAACGCGAAGGCGGCGGTCTTGCCGGTACCGGTCTGGGCTTGGCCCAGCACGTCTCGGCCGGACATCACGAAGGGAATAATTTGGGCCTGAATCGGCGAGGGGGTTTCGTAACCGATGCCCTCTAACGCTTTGAGAATGGGGTCGGATAGCGCTAGGTCTTTGAAGGAAGGCGTGACGGCGGGGGTTTCGGACATTAAATTTACCTGTGGAATAAAAGAGATCGACCCGATTGGCATGGGGTCACCCGACCATTGTACCTCAGTTTGGCGGGTTTATTTTTAACTTATTGATAATTTGGATAAAACGTCCAGAGATCACGCGGGGCGTCCGGCCGCGTATTTCAGGCAAATCCAAATGAAAAATTGAGCGCCGAAAATCAGATTCGCCATCAGCAAATGTACCGGCTGGGCGACCGCCGGGAAACCCAGGCGATCCAGGCTGACGCCGGCCAGAATCGCGGTAACGATCAGCCCGGTCAGGCCGTATGCCATGTATCGCAGCAGATTGCCGCGCGTGGTGTGTTTGACGATTTGCCAGGCCAGCCATAGGTTGGTGAATAGAATAATCGACGAGAACGAGCGGTGTACGTAAAAAATCACTGGAAAGCTATCCCGCCAGAATTGGCGGTCGATGTAGCTATGCTGGTGGGCGATGAAATCCACCGATTCCCTGACTTGGGTTCCCATCGCGATTTGTATCAAGGTCATGCCGATCGCGGTTTTGAGGACCAAGCCGAAACTCGGCGTCTGCCATCCGCCGTCCAGTCGCGCCAGTAACGGTTGCTGAGAGCGGGCGATGGCGTAGATCAGCAACGCGACGATCCCCAGTGCCAGCAGCATATGTAAGGTGATCATCAACGGCTTTAGATTGCTGGCGACGACGGCCGATCCCAGCCAGCCCTGAAATCCGACCAGCAAGAATACCGTGACGGCCAGATGGAAGATGCCCTTGTCGCCTTTCAGATAAATACGCGAAGCCCACGCGGTCAGCAGCACCAGCAACCCGGTGCTGGCGCCGATCAAGCGGTTGGTGTATTCGGTCCAGGTTTTTACCGGGTTGAAGGTAGTGTTCTGGTAGCCGCGCTGGGCGTAGATTTCGTGGTAATTGGCGGGTAATTGCGCTTCGTCGGTCGGCGGTACCCATTGGCCGAAGCAGGTGGGCCAGTCCGGACAGCCCATGCCGGCACCCGACGCGCGGACGATGCCGCCGACCAGGATCACAAAGTAAACGGCAAAGATGGTTAATGTGCCCAAGCGGCGAAAGCGGGCGGCGGCAAGCGGGTCTATCATCGGTGATCTATAAAAATAGGGATTGAGCGAGTTCGATTTCCTCGGATACGCCTTCGATTTCGAGAATTTCGGCATCGCCGGCCAGCCCGAGTTTGGCGAAAGCCGGCACCGAATGCCAATCGACCCGGCAGGCCGGATGATCGGTACCGGCCACGCTTTGCAGAAACGCGACTTGCACCAAATCGACGTAATCGGCTTTCGGCCCCGAATCGCGTTGAAAATCGACGTATTCGGAGGGCACCGGCTTAAGTTCCTCGGGAAAATGCCAGGTGTCCATGATGATTTTGCCGACGTGGGGGTGGGCTTTTTCCAACAATTTATCCAGGCGGGACGGACTGTCTCGAAATTCCGGGATATTCTCGACCAGACTGAGTATCGGCAGTTTGCCGATTTGGTGTATCAAGCCGGCCAGCATGGCTTCGTCGGCGTTTAGATGGGGGGCGAAACCGGCCAATGCCCGGCAAATCGCGGACACGTTGACGCCTTGCTCCCAGATCGTTCGGAAATAACTTTCCAGCAATGCCGATTTAGGGGCAAACATTTGTTGCATGATCAGGCTGGTGACCAAAGTCCGGATGGTGTTGTTACCCAGTCGAGTCACCGCCATTTGGATGTTTTTGATTTCCATCGCTCCGCGATAGAGCGGGCTGTTGGCGACTTGGATCAAGCGCGCGGAAATCGCCGCGTCGGTGGCGATGATCTCCGCCAGACTTTGCGCGGTCACGTCACCCTTGCTGACGGCGTCGCGCACCTTGATCGCCACGTCCGGCAGAGTCGGCAGCACCAAACGGTTGGCATCCAGTTCCGCTTGAACATGGGCTAAAAAGTCGTTGACGGATTTGAATTGCATGAGGCTGTGCCCTACTGGGGGAGGATTAAACTAACCGGCGTCTGATGTTCGTCGCCAAGTATAAAGCGTTTTGACTCGCCTTCAAGCACGTGTAACACCAGTAGCATGCGGGTTTCGCCGTCGCTGGCGGCGGCCAGCACGTTGCCGGCGGTTTGGCCAGTGACGGCATCCAATACCGGCGTGCCCGGCGCGATAGGCAATTCGCCGGCGCAGCCACCAACGTACAGTTGTCGTTTCACCTTGCCCAGATAATGGCTTCGGGCGACAATTTCCTGGCCTGTATAGCAGCCCTTGCTGAAACTGATGCCGCCTAGGCCGTCCAGGTTGAGCATTTGCGGCACATGTTGCTCGGATTGCGACGCATCGAACCAAGGTAAGCCGTCAACCACATCCCGGTAGCGCCAAGCCGTTTCAGGTCGGCTAACCAAGTCTGTTAGTATGGCGTTACCGTGGTTTTCCAAGATCAAAAACCGGTTGGGGCAGGGCAGTTTGACTATCGTGAGCGGTTCATGGCTGACCGACCAATCGT
Organism: Methylomonas sp. BG-2; assembly: GCF_057766305.1. NCBI lineage: Bacteria > Pseudomonadati > Pseudomonadota > Gammaproteobacteria > Methylococcales > Methylococcaceae > Methylomonas > Methylomonas sp. BG-2. The sequence continues at coordinate 37,668 of NZ_JBYMAP010000001.1, forward strand.
TGTCCGGCAATGTAAACGCTGGGAATTCGCTGCCGGCCGGAATTCCCAGCCCGGCGACGCTGACGCGGTCGCTGCCATCGCTGATTGTCACCGCGGCGCGCAACACGTATTTGCGCAATTTTTCGATGACAGGGGTGAGTAGCGTGCTTGGCAGCACCAACCAATAACCGTTGGCGTTTTTAATCACCAGCAAGGTGCTGATGACCCGGCCCTTGGCGTTGCAAAATGCCGCGATACTGGCTCGGGTTTCGCTGATCTGCTGAATGTCGCAAGTCAGCTGACCCTGCAAAAACCGAGTGCTGTCTCCGCCGCTGATCTCGATCGCGGCCAGCCCGGTGGCGGGGTAATGTATGGCGAGCTCGCCACGCGGATCAAGGTTGCCGGTCGGTTGGGCTATTGTATCGGTGTTCATGTCCAGGTTTAAGGGTGGTATTTCGCCATTAGTTTACCGTAGCCTGATCGCGAGATCGTTTTTATGAAGCGAAATTTCGAAGCACCCTTGCACTTTGCCGTCCTCGATTCTCGATGGAGGGCCGGGTTGCTGTATGGTCTACACGCCATGGCGTTGTATGCCGGCCTCGAGAATGGCATGCCCTTGGTTTACCGGCTGGCGGCGGTTGGTATATTGGCGTGGATGGCGGTAAACAGCGGCGTGTTTCTAAAAACACGGCCAATTTTTCTGCGCTATACTCCGGGCTGCGGTTGGGAAATGGGGACGGAGTTCCAAGCATTTCAGCCGATACGAATCGAATCAACTACGGTGACAACTCGGATGCTGACTATTTTGCATTATCGGAAGGATGGTGGAATTGTCGAGACTCTGCCGATTTTTCACGATGCGCTACCCGAGAACGACTATCGCCGCTTAATCGTCAGTCTCAGGGTTTCCGGGTTTTCGCGGGATTGACGCCGGTGAATGCAATGAAAACCTTGCAGTTGCAAGTCGGCGCGCTGAAAAATTTGCCGGTATTGCCCCAAGCCAGCTTGCAAATTCTGCAAGCGATCAACACGCCGGATATCTCCATTGATCGCCTGGTCGGCGCGCTTTCGACATCGCCGAGTTTGGTGGCCCGGCTGTTGGGGTTGGCCAATTCCGCGTATTTTTCAAGGGGAAAGACGATTACCGACATCCGCAGCGCGGTGTTTCAAGTTTTGGGTTTGGATTTGGTGAAGGGTTTGGCGTTGGGCGTGATTTTTAACGTCCAGTTTGATACCCGAAAATGCCAAACCTTTGAAAGCGACTATTTTTGGATGCGCTCACTGGTCACCGCGGTAGCCGCGCAAAAATTGGCCTCGGAAATTGGCGCGCTGCAGCATCTGGCACCTTCCTCGGTATATACCAGCGGCTTGCTGTTGGACATCGGCCTGTTGGCCCTAGGTTTTCTGGCGCCGGATCAGCTTAACGATATCTTTATCGCGGCCGAACGCGGTCCGGAACGAGTTGCCGATTTGGTCAGCGGCCAGTTCGGTCTCAGTCATTTTGAGATCGGCGCGGCCCTGTTAAAAAAATGGCATCTGCCGGAGCTGTATCAGATGGTCTTGTCCGAGTATCAACACCGGGATTATGCGGGGCAGGAGCAGTCTTTATTGGTTTTGTTGCGCCTTTGCCGGCGGCTTAGCGCGGAGTTCGCATCGGAGGTCGAGTTCGAGCCGGCCGCGTATTTGTCGAGCTGTCAGGCGTTGCAGTTGCCGATGGATACTTTGAGCGGGATCGCCGAGCAGTTGCTGGAAAGCCGGATTGCAATGCAGCAATTGGCCTACGTGATGGGGAACTGATGGACGAGAATAGCTACGGTTCGGAGACTGCGGACGGTGTATACGGATTTGGCATGCACGATCTGGTCGTGGACTTGTTCAATGCGCTTTCGACCATTAAGGAATTGTCGGAAGTTGGCTATCAGGCCGACGATGAAAAACAATTGATACGCCGGGCGTTGGCCAGTTTGATCCAAAATCAGGATATGGAGCGTTGTTCGTTTTTCGCGGTGGACGGCGACGGTTGGTTGACTAACGTGGTCGGCCTGAGTTTTGTCGAACTGAATTTACCAGAGGTGCCGGCCGGAGACACGACCCGATTCAAGGTCGGGGACGGTGTGATCGGTTTGGCCGCGTCGACGGGGCAATTGCAGTATTGCCAGAATTGTTTGGAGGATGAGCGCTTTAGCTCTGAAAGCGGCAATGCCGCGATGCCTGGCTCGTTGATCAGCGTTCCGGTGTTCACTTGCGACGAACAATTGATAGGCGTCTTGAACGTTTCGCATCCGCTGCCGTATTTCTTCACCGATTGGCATATGCGCTTGCTGGAAATTTACAAGAATATGCTGGGCCAATTGATTACGACGCGGCGTTTGCTGCGGCAAATGGATCAGCAGATTGCGCTACGAACCTCGCAACTGGAGTCCCTGGTTGCCGAAACCAAGCAACTCAAAGACCATTTCGCCAGCATGTCGATGCTGGATCAACTGACGGGGTTGCACAATCGCCGTTACTTTTACGATCAGGTGGAAATCGCAATCTCTCATCACAAACGCTATCGGAACAGCTTCTGCCTGTTGGTCATGGATATCGACTTCTTCAAGCGTATCAATGATCGCCATGGGCACTTGTTTGGGGATGAAGTCCTGGTGGGGGTGTCCGAAGCACTCAAAAAACTGGTGAGGGCCAGCGATATCCTGGTTCGGTTTGGGGGAGAGGAGTTCGTGCTGGTGTTCACCAATACCTGTTGCGAGGGCGGCTACGCGTTGGCGGAACGTATCCGGCAAGAAATCAAGACCTTGCGTTGGCATGTCGGTTTGGAGTCGGTCAGCGTCACGTTGAGCGTGGGCTTGCATTGCGTCGATAGCGGTTACCATGATACCCACGAGGCCATCGATATCGACGACATCATTCATTGCGCCGACTTGGCGCTTTATCAAGCCAAAACCAGCGGCAGGGACCGTATCGTGGTGTATTCCAACGGATCGACCACGGACTGCTGAATTCGCCGCGGCAGCAAAAAGGCGCCGGTTAAGCGCCTTTAGCGAGTGCCCGTCCGGCGTTATTTTACTTTCAACGAACCGCCGGTACCCAAACCGTCTTGTACGTCTTGAGCTTTGTAGTTACGTACGGCGATCACCATGTTGTTGTAAGCATCGAAGAATGCCGCCGCGATGGCTTGGCCTTCCGGCGTGCGCGAGAAGGAACTGACACCGCCGCCTACGCCGCCGCCGAGCAGATAACCCCAGCCGCCGATCCCGGCGGCTGCGGAAAAATTGGTATTGTTGGCGGTCGCGCTACCCGAGGAAATCGCAACCTGAACGGTGGAACGGATGTCCGTCAAGGTCAATGCCACATCCGAGGTTCTGGTTTCCACCGAGTTCGACAAGGCGCCCGCAGCGGCGCCCAACGCACCTAGGCCGGCCGCGCTCAGACCAATCCCTACCAGACCGGCGCCGAGGTTATTGCTGTTGCCGCTGGTGGCTTCGTTGGCGACAATGACTTGCGGATCGAGCAAATAGTCGGCGGCGACGCGTTGGCCTTTGTGTTGTTTGGAACCGGAGCGGTATTCGCCGGAATCGCGCTGTTCACCGGTGATTTCGTTAATCAGCGCTCGCGTGGCGCGGTTACCGATAGAGGTCAGAACGAAGCAATTTGATTGTTGCACCGCCAGCCGAATCAACGGTTCGACCGTGGTTACGTTGCTGGAGCCGCTGAAGCGACCGTCGGCGACGGCCAAGGTGCCCAGCGGGGTTGTGCAACGCTCCAAGGATTTATTCGCATTCACACTGGTTGCCCCCCCTGCGGAACCGGTTACCATCTGGCTGCTACCGCCCGTTTGCAATCCCGCTTGCTGCGTGGCGCAGGCGCTCAGGGTCGCCATGACAGCCGATAGCCAGATTTTGTTAGTGGGCCGTTTGCTCATAAAAACTCCTCAGTTGTGTGGGTCAATTCTCTTTGAAAATACACGGGGTGAACGTGAAAACCAGTTGTCTAACGCGCCGATTAGCAAATAAGATAGGCCGGCATGATAGCTCAAGTTAGAAACTAACGCGATAATGAGACCGACAAATATGAAAGCATCGTTTTGGATGGCAATTCTTTTGCAAATCGCTATGTTGCCGGGGTGTACGCAGACGCCGCCACCCGTTGCGAACGTCAACACCGTCACCATTTGCGACGAAAGCGGTTGCGCCGACCGGCCCAGGAATTACGCGAGTTTCGATCCGGCCAAACGCACGCCGGAGGAAGAGGCGGCCAGTCAACAAATGTCGGCTTTGGAGGCTATTGCCGAAAAAGACCCTTCCGCCGCTTACGACTTGGCGTTGCGGCTATTTCGCGGCGACGGCATCAAGCAAAATACGCATAAATCAGTGGAATGGATGCGCAGTGCCGGCGAACGCGGGCATTTCGAAGCCCAGAAAGCGTTGGGGCGTTTGTATTTGACCGGCTTGGGCGAAATGGGCTCGGACCCAGGCGAGGCGGAAAAATGGTTGAGCATGACCGCGAGCAAGGGCGACAAAGAGGCGCGGGCGCTGCTGAAGGAAGCCACGCAAGCCCGGCAAGCCGTGCAAAGCAACTATCGTTATTGGGATCGCTGGCGTTCCACCTTTTACAACTATTGGTCGAGCGGCTATAACTATCATTGGCGTTGGGACGCCGGGCGCTGGTATTACAACTATTGAGTATTCGGCGGCTATGGTCGCCTTTATTAACTATCGACCTCTAGGAACCAGCGCCTTTCATCTGAAGTTTTGGCATCAAGATGCCGCGTTGCCGCGTTTGTCCTGATGTTTGCTGGCCCATTCCTTGCTATAATTCCGCGACTTTTTTACTCCGGTTCTGCCGGGTTTTATCGAATCTCATCTCAGCTGAATTATTGCCATGGCACTTCATTGCGGAATCGTTGGCTTGCCCAACGTTGGTAAATCGACTTTGTTCAATGCGTTGACCAAAGCCACGATCGCCGCCGAAAACTATCCTTTTTGCACCATCGATCCCAACGTCGGCGTTGTACCTGTTCCCGATCCGCGTATGGATAAACTGGCGGAAATCGTCAAGCCCGAGCGCATATTGCCGACGACGATAGAATTCGTCGATATCGCCGGATTGGTGGCCGGTGCTTCCAAAGGCGAAGGTTTGGGCAACCAATTTCTTGGCAATATTCGCGAAACCGATGCCGTTGTCCATGTCGTCAGATGCTTTGAAGACGACAACGTTATTCATGTGGCGGGCAAGGTTGATCCAATCGGCGATATTGAGGTCATCAATACCGAATTGGCATTGGCCGATATGGCATCGGTCGAAAAGGCCTTGCAGAAAGCGGCGAAAATCGCCAAGTCCGGCAATAAGGACGAATTGGCCAGAAAAGATGTGTTGGAACGCGTATTGGGGCATTTGAATCGAGGGGAGCCGGTTCGCACGCTTGGCTTGAGTGACGATGAAGCCAAGTTGATCAAGGAGTTATGCTTGATCACAATCAAGCCGACTCTATACATCGCCAACGTCCAGGACGACGGCTTTGACGATAACCCGATGCTGGATCAAGTCAGGGCGTTCGCGGACAAGGAAGGCTCCTCGGTTGTCCCGGTCTGCGCGGCAATCGAGGCCGAAATCGCCCAGCTCGAGGACGAAGAGAAAAAGGAGTTTTTGCAGGATCTTGGTTTGGACGAGCCCGGATTGGATCGCGTGGTTCGCGCAGCCTACCAATTGTTGAACCTGTCCACGTATTTTACTGCTGGAGTAAAGGAAGTCCGGGCTTGGACGATTCCAGTGAACGCCACCGCGCCGCAAGCTGCCGGTGTCATCCACTCCGATTTCGAAAAAGGCTTTATTCGGGCTGAAGTAATTTCTTATCAAGATTTTGTCAGCTATAACGGCGAGCAGGGAGCTAAGGATGCTGGAAAATGGCGTTTGGAAGGCAAGGAGTATAAGGTGCAAGACGGGGATGTCATGCATTTCCGCTTCAATGTTTGACACTAAATCCAGCTTGTCATACACTATGCGGCTCTTGAGTTGATGTCAGTGGCGACATAGCTCAACCGGTTAGAGCGCGGGATTCATAACCCCGAGGTTCCAGGTTCGATTCCCGGTGTCGCCACCATTTCTCGATTCAGAGAAGCTCAAGGAAGATCAGAAACCCGCAAGCTGTAAGGCTTGGCGGGTTTTTTATTGCCTGATCGATTAAGTTCGATTCGATGTCGTCAATCGATGAAGCAGTTTGGATTCCAGTGTTTTCCGTGCAGCCTTTTAATGCCATGAGCAATAAAGCTCTGGGAAGCCAATATCCTCTTTGGAGCGGCGGTTTGTCGGCTACGTTCCGCGTGCTGCTTGGCTCGGAAGTGCGCAAGCTAACGATCCAGCGTCACTTTATTGGCTATTTGGGGATTTGTGCCTACCATGCTGGTTTTGACAGCGCGGCAATGGATTTGACGATTTCAGCAAACAACCCAACGATTGCATGCAACGGAATCTAACTCAAAAATGCCGAACGTCGAATGCCATCTTTTCAAGAGGCAGAGAGCCTAAACTTTGCGCTAGACGCTTGGAGCGGGCGATGGGAGTCGAACCCACGTCTTTGGCTTGGGAAGCCAAGGTAATGGCCGTTATACGACGCCCGCTAGACAGTAAGCAACCGGCCGGCATGTCAGTCCGCAAGCCGCCTTTATTAGATTCTATCGCAAGTCGTTGATCGTGGCGACTGCGTATCGGCGCTATGCCACGCTTCAAGGAAAAAGGAGCTGAGTTCCAGATAAAGTGCCCGAAATAATTGAATTGTGGCAACCGCTAAGATTGCGCCGATCGATAATCCGGCAAACAGCATTAAAACGACTTTCATATTGTCCTCCGTTGGGCTTGGTTAGATTAGAAACGACCGACTTTCAGGGGGTGGGCTGCCAGTTTCAAGACTTTCGCTGAGGATTTCAATATGTTTATTTACAACAAAAGTAGCGAAATTGTAACGTTAATTCAATCAGTTAGTTAAGGCATGGTCTTTATGCCGAATGGTAGAACGAGTAGTGCGATTGATACGGCGGACTTTATAAGTGATTACCGGAGTTTTAATGGTTTGGCGGATCAGGGGCCTTTCGCCAGCGGACGCCTTCCTCAGGCTTTAGACGCGATGAATGGCTTTTACCCCGAGTGCATCAATGCTAACGGATACGATCGAGTGAGTCCGCTTGAGGAGTCTACTTCGATGGCAAGCGGCCTTTTTGAAGGCAGCAAGGAGGCCAATGACCAGTTTTGATTATGTATCTGACGACTGCTTCGCAAAATTCGGGTCATGGGCCTGAGGGGCGCATGAGCTTCGCCGGAAATCTTGTTACAGTTAACTATACTGGCGATTAACCTAGGTTGATATCGCCAGTTTGTCTATTCCAGGCAATAAAACGCTTCGCCGGTTTGCCAGCGGCGGATGTCAAATTCAGTATTTATGGGGGAGATCTCAGTGGCCACGATACTTGCAGTGGACGATTCCGCGTCGATGCGCCAAATGGTGTGTTTTACCTTGAAAGGAGCGGGTTACGACGTCGTGGAGGCCGTCGATGGCGTCGACGGGCTCAATAAAGCGAAAAGCCAAGCCTTCGATTGTGTTGTCACCGATGTCAACATGCCGAACAAGGATGGTATACAACTGATCAGGGATTTGCGCGCTCTGCCGAACTACAAATTCACGCCGTTGCTGATGCTGACCACCGAGGCCGGCATGGATAGAAAGCAACAGGGTAAGGAGGCTGGGGCAACCGGCTGGATCGTCAAGCCGTTTAATCCGGAGCAGTTGTTGAAAACGATCCAAAAGGTATTGGGTTAAGCCACTGCTTGAGAGGCGCCGTTGACTATCGACATGTCCCAGTTTCATCAAGTCTTCTTCGAAGAAAGTTTCGAAGGGCTTGATGTGATGGAATCCGGGTTGTTAAGCCTTGATGTTGGTTCGGTGGATGCCGAATCGATCAATACCTTATTCCGGGCTGCACACTCGATCAAGGGTGGCAGCGGGACATTCGGCTTTGCCGAAGTCTCCGACTTTACTCACGGCATGGAAACCTTGCTTGACGAAATGCGCGACGGTCGTCGGCAAGTGACCGAAGGGACCGTGAGGGCTTTGCTGGAATCGGTAGATTGCCTCAGAGACATGCTTGGATGCTTGAAAAATGCCGAGCCGTTGAATCAAACGCGCATCGGTCAAACCAAAGCCGTGTTGGCAGCCGAACTAGCCGGCGAGCATTCCGATACCCTAGAAGGCGGCAGTGACTCTGCTGCCGCTCCTCAACCCAATGAGGCCGACACGAGCGATTTCGCGGCAAGCGGGTGGGCGATCGCGTTCAGCCCGCATCGGCATTTACTGAAAACCGGCAACGAACCGGTACGGATGTTCCGCGAACTGGCCGGCTTGGGCGATATGAAGGTTACTGTCGATTTGCAGGGCGTACCGAGCTTTTTCGATTTGGATCCCGAGGAATGCTACCTGTCCTGGACATTGGCTTTAACAGGCAATCTGGGGCGCGATGATGTCGCGGAGGTGTTCGACTGGGTGGAAAATGATTGCGATCTTGCGATCTACCCGTTAGCAAAACGCGATTCGGTGCCCACCATGGCCGAGGATCGGCAGGGCGAAGTGGGTGCGGCCGCGACACCCGCCCAGCCGCCATTTACTCCAGTCCCCTCTAAAAGCGCCGAGCCGGTGTCGGTTCACGAAGAAGCCAAGCCAGCCGCGAAAAACACCGGTTCGATTCGAGTGGATATCGCGAAAATCGATCATTTGATCAACATGGTTGGCGAACTGGTCATCACCCAATCGATGCTGAGTTTGGTCGGCGAGCGTTTCGAAGCCGGCAAACTGGACCAATTACGCAACGGTTTGACCCAACTTGAGCGCCACACTCGCGAATTGCAGGAAAGCGTCATGAACATCCGGATGTTGCCGGTTAGTTTTGTGTTCAGCCGTTTTCCGCGTTTGGTGCATGATCTCAGTACTAAACTCGGCAAGAAAATCGAATTGAAGCTGATTGGCGAACACACCGAGGTTGATAAGACCGTGGTCGAATTATTGGCCGATCCCTTGGTCCATTTGGTTCGCAACAGCTTGGATCATGGCATCGAAATGCCCCAGGTTCGTCAGGCGGCTGGCAAGCCGGAGATCGGTACCGTGACGTTGCAGGCTTACCACCGCGGCGGCAATATCGTCATCGAAGTCAAGGACGACGGTCAGGGTTTGGATGGCACCAAGTTGCGCGCGAAAGCGGTTGAAAAAGGCTTGATTAGCGCGGACGCCGTTTTATCCGAACGGCAGTTGTACGAACTGATCTTCCTGCCCGGCTTTTCGACCGCGGACAAGCTGACCGACATTTCCGGACGCGGCGTCGGCATGGACGTGGTGCGGCGCAATATTCAAGCCTTGGGCGGCAATATCGAAATTGTTTCGGAATTGGGCAAGGGTTCCACCTTCGCGATCTATTTGCCGCTGACCTTGGCGATACTGGATGGCCAATCGGTTGCGGTGGGAGAGGAGACCTATATCCTGCCCCTCGGCGCGATTGTCGAGTCGTTGAATATCAGCGACGACAGAGTCAATCGGGTGGCTGGTAAGGGCGAGACCTTCCACCTGCGCAGCCAATATTTGCCGATCATCCGCCTGCATCGAATTTTTCAGGTGCCGGGCGCCAAAGCGACGAAATTGACCGATGGGCTGTTGGTGGTCGTGGAAAGCCATGGCGTGCGTTGCGGTCTATTCGTCGACGATCTGCTCGGCCAGCAACAAGTGGTGATTAAGTCGCTGGAAGCCAATTATCGACGGGTGGACGGCGTATCCGGCGCGACGATTCTGGGCGACGGTTCGGTGGCGCTAATTCTGGATATTCCGGGATTGGTGGCCTTGGCCAATCAATGAACGAAACTTGCGAATGGTAACGGAGGCAATATGAGCGATGCAGCGCCAGCAGTCGCCAATAAGTCCGGCGATATTCGGCAATTTCTGACTTTCGTTTTGGGCGAGGAGCTCTACGGCGTCGATATTCTGCGGGTGCAGGAGCTACGTTGCTGGGAGCCGGTGTCGCGGATACCCAACGTACCGTCTTACGAAAAGGGTGTTGTCAACTTGCGGGGCGCCATCGTACCCATCATCGATTTGCGCGAGCGCTTTCAGCTGGGTACAGGTCAAGTCGGTCCGATGACCGTTGTGGTGGTGTTGCAGGTCAATGCCGGGGCATCGGTAAAAGTCATGGGCGTGGTCGTGGATGCGGTTTCCGATGTCGTCGACGTCGAAAAAAGCACAATCCAAAGCGCGCCGCATTTTGGCACCAAGGTCAGTACCGAATTTCTATCGGGACTTGCGTCGGTGCGCAACGAGATGGTGATGTTGCTCGACGTCGATCGCTTGTTAAAGCTCGAAGTTTTAGATGCCGCCGACGAAAGTCGGACTCAGTGATGCGTAAGGCCGAATTTCAACGGAGAAATTGCAATGAGAGTGAACCAACCTGTGACCGACCGCGAAGTCACGATGACACCGGGTACGGTGCTGGTGACGCGGACCAACTTGAAGGGCATCATCACTTACGCCAACGAAGCGTTCATTGAAATCAGCGGTTTCAGTAAGGACGAATTGATTGGCGCCAACCACAATCTGGTCCGCCATCCCGACATGCCGGAGGCGGCGTTCGCCGATCTTTGGCAATGCCTCAAGGCGGGGCGTCCCTGGACCGCGCCGGTCAAGAATCGCACCAAATCCGGCGATTTTTACTGGGTCGAGGCTAACGTCACGCCGGTTCAAAAAAACGGTAAGGTTTACGAATATTTGTCGGTCCGCTACGCGCCCAGCCGCGAACAGATCAGTCATGCCGAAGCATTCTACGAAAAATTGGCGAACAAACAGGCCACGATCCGACCGGTGGGGGCGCGGGCGGCGTGGGCGAAATTGGCCGACATTGGCATCGGTACCAAATTGGCGATCGCCGGGGGGCTATTGGCATTGCCCTCGTTGATTTGGATTGCGTTGGCGATTGCCGACCATGCATATCAGATGGCGGTCGCGGCCGGCGCCACGATGGCGGTTGGGGGTTGGATAGGCCTATCGGTGGTACGCCGCATCCGCGAACATTTGCGCGAATCCACCCGGATTTGTTACCGCTTGGCCGACGATCAATTCAGGAATTCGATCGAATTAAACTGCAACGATCAGATCGGCGCGTTCAACCGGGCGTTGTACACCACCCAAGTCAAACTGATCGCCGATTTAGCCTATTCGAAACAGGTCGCCTACGAAGCCACGCGAATCAAACAGGCGTTGGACAATGTCGAGTCTTGCGTGATGGTGGCCAATAACGATTTGGACATCATTTACATGAATAACACCGTCAAGGCCATGTTCAAAAACGCCGAGGCCGACATTCGTCGGCAACTCCCGAATTTCGACGCCGACGCCTTGCTTGGCGCCAATATCGATCAGTTCCACCAAAACCCGGCGCATCAGCGCGGATTAATGGCCGGTTTGGCAAAAACCTTTAGCTCGCAATTGGTTATCGGTGGTCGGCATATGAATATCGTCGCCAACCCGGTCGTCAACGACGAAGGCTCTCGTATTGGCGTCGTGGTCGAGTGGCTCGATCGCACGCGCGAGGTCAAGGTAGAACGGGAAATCGAGGCCATCGTCCAAAGCGTCAAGATCGGGCAATTGGACAAGCGTTTGGCGCTCGACGACAAACAAGGCTTTTTCGCCAAGCTAAGTCAAGAAATCAATGACCTGACCGATGTGATCGAGCGGGTCTTCGAAGAAGTCGGCAGCACGATGAAAAGCATGGCCGAAGGCAATCTGAGCAATCGAATTACCAGCGATTATCAGGGCGTCTACCTGGCGTGCAAAAACGATATCAATAGTACGATCGACAAGCTGGGCGACATCTTCGGCGAGGTCACCGAATCGGCGAATTTCATTAACAATTCGTCGCGGGAAATCGCCAGCGGCAACAACAATCTGTCGCAACGCGCCGAACAACAGGCCGCCAACCTGGAGGAAACCGCGGCCAGCATGGAAGAGTTGACCAGCACCGTCAAAAACAACGCCGAGAATGCCCAGCAGGCGAATCAGGTGGCGGACAATGCCAGAGAACTCGCCGAGAAGGGAGGAAGTGTCGTCACTGCCGCCGTCAAGGCCATGCAGGATATCAATGAAAGCAGCAATAAAATTGCCGACATCATCGGCGTTATCGACGAAATTGCCTTTCAGACCAATCTGCTGGCGCTGAATGCGTCGGTCGAAGCGGCCAGAGCCGGCGAACAAGGCCGCGGGTTCTCGGTGGTCGCGACCGAAGTGAGAAATTTGGCGCAACGCAGCGCTACCGCCGCGCGAGAAAGCAAGGAGCTGATTCAGTCCAGCGTGCAAAAAGTTCGGGTTGGGACCGATTTTGTCAATCAAACCGGTAAGGCGCTGGTCGAGATTGTCGCCAGTGTCAAAAAAGTCGGCGATATCGTCGCTGAAATCGCGAACGCCAGTGCCGAGCAATCGGCCGGCATTGCTCAGGTCAATCAGGCGGTGGCGCAAATGGACGAGATCACTCAACAAAACGCCGCGTTGGCCGAACAAGCCTCGGCGGCCAGCGTATCGATGAGCGATTTGTCGATGAATATGGTGGAGCTGTTATCGTTTTTTAAGCTGGACGAACGGCAGGTCGGCGTACCGCAAAAGCCGGCGGCAAGTATTGAATCAATCACGAAAAGCGCCGCGTCGGGCATCAGCAAGCGCCCCAGTTCCCCGGTATTCAAGTCGGCGACCAGCGATGACGAGTGGCAAGATTTCTAATCGAAAGCAGTGATCGCCGAATCAACCGGGTAATTCCCCATGAACGACAATAACGTAGTCGACCGAAACATCGAACAATTTTTGACTTTCGAATTGGCCGGCGACGCCTATGCGCTGAGCATCTTGAAAGTCCAGGAAATTCGCGGCTGGGAGCCGGTACGTAAATTACCTGATACGCCGGCGTGTGTCGTCGGGGCGCTCAACTTGCGCGGGACCATTGTGCCGGTTCTTGATTTGCGGATACGCTTCGGAATTGAGCGAGTCGAATATACGCCGACCACGGTGGTGATTGTGACGTGCGTGGAGACAGCCGAAGGCGAGCAAGCGGTCATGGGTGTTATTGCCGACGCGGTTTCGGATGTGCTGGATGTCGATCCCGCCGATATCAAATCGGCGCCGAATCTGGGGACCAGGATTGACACTCGCTACATGCGTGGTATTTACGTGGCCAAACAGCAAATGGTGATGGTCCTGGATGTCGATAAATTGCTGAATCCGGAAGAATTTGTCGATCTCGGCGCCGCGCCATGAGCCGGCGCATCATCGCGATTCTGAATCAGAAAGGTGGCGTTGGCAAAACCACGACGGCGGTCAATCTTTGCCATGCCCTGGCTAGGATGGGGAATCGGATAGCCGTGATCGATTTAGACCCGCAATGCCATCTCTCCGTATCGTTGGGTGTCACCGCCAACAATCCGCTGGGCGTGGACGAAGCGATGCTTGGCGGCGCCAAGCTGGATGCTTGCGCGGTCACGGCTCGGGAAAACTTGTTGTTGATTCCGCCGGGGCCGCGTTTGCAGCAAATCGAACAACTCAGTCAGGGCGAAACTCACCGGGGCGACTTGTTGGCCATCGCGCTGGCCGGCAGTTTGATGGAGGTCGACTTCGTGGTCATCGATTGCCCACCGTCGTCCGGCATTCTGGTGGCGAACGCATTGATGGCCGCCGACGAGATTTTGATCCCGATGACCAGCGATTATCTCGCCTTGCAGGGTTTGTCGCATTTGATGGGGACCTTGCTGAAATTCGAGGCGGCTCTAAACAAACGCTATTTGCTGCGCTTGATCATGTCCCGCTACGTGCCGACGCGGCGTTTGTCGCAAGATGTGTTGCGGACCCTGCGCGAGTATTTCAGCGGCAAGATATTGGCGACACCAATACGCGAAACCGCATTTCTGGCGGAATGCCCGAGTTTTGGCAAGACGATATTCGAGTACCGGCCGGGTTGTCGCTCGGCGCGGGATTTCAACGCGTTGGCGCGTGATTTTTTGACCGGAACGGTGATCTGATGGCGGATAAACGCGAACCCAGTTTGATCGGTTACGACCCCTTGGCTTGGTTGCGCGAGTCTGGCGCCGAGAACTTGCCCGATCCGAGCCAGGCTTTGGCTATCCCGCTGTCCAGCGCGCCGGTCTTGGCGGAAGCGGAAGCCGAAAACGCCGCCGGAACGTCGCCAAAGACGACGGCCGGTGTCGCGCGCATCAGTTTGGAGGCGGTACAAAACATCCAGAACGTTTGCGATTTGCGCGAACGGCTGATAACGGCGATGGCGGAAGCCGGGGACATCGAAGTGGATGCGTCGGCGGTGACCCTGGTCGATACCGCGACCTTGCAACTACTGTTGGTGTTGAAGCGGGCCGCGCTGGAAGCCGGCAAGCGAGTCAGTTTCGATTTCCCGTCGGACCGTTTTGTCGAGGCTGCCCAATTGCTCGGCATTGCCGAGTTGTTGGAAGTCGATCAGACTTACGCCGGTTTTTTCTAAGCGGGTCGGGTGCCGGATTTGACCGACAGTCCAATGTCCGTGCGCGATAGCCAGCGCGAATTCGCCTACACGCGCGCCGATTTCGACCGGCTTAGACAGCTGTCTCGCGACTATTCCGGCATTCAGGTATCCGACGACAAGTTCGACATGTTTTATTCCCGTCTGGTCAAACGCTTACGCACTTTGGGCCTATCGTCGTTTCGGTCCTACGCCGACTATTTGAGCGCCCATCCCGACCGCGAATTTACCGAATTTATCAATTCGGTGACGACCAATCTCACGGCTTTTTTTCGCGAGAACCATCATTTCGAATTTCTGGCAAAACAGGCATTGCCGCAAATTTGTCGGCAATCCGTCGGGCGAAAGACTCTGAGGGCGTGGTCGGCCGGTTGCTCGACCGGCGAGGAGCCCTATTCGTTGGCAATGACGTTACAAGAACATTTGCCGACGGATTGGCGGTGTCAAATACTGGCAACCGATTTGGATACTCAAGTTCTGCGGACGGCCGCCGACGGAGTTTATCCGCTCGAAGCGGTCGCGAGCGTGGACGAACGGCGGCTGAGGCAGTGGTTTCAAAAGGGTGTCGGTCGGCAAGATCGCAGAGTGAGAGTCAAAGCCGCGTTGCGCGAAGCCATTGAGTTTCGCCAGCTTAATCTGATGCGGGATTGGCCGGAGCTGAGCGGCTTCGATTTGATTTTTTGCCGAAACGTGCTGATTTACTTTGATCGGACCACCAAGGAAACGTTGGCGAAGCGTTATTGGCAAGCGCTACGACCCGGCGGGTATTTGTTCATCGGTCATTCGGAGTCGCTACACCAGCTCGATACTGGATTCGAAGCGTTGGGGCAGACGGTTTACCGCAAGTCGGAGCGATGACGGCGGGTACTTTCGAGGAGCCGCCGATTCAAGGATTCGAACACATCAATCGCTACTGGGACCGCCAGCGCGGGATACTGGCCGCCAAGCTGTTGCCCGGTGACTATTATGTTACCGACCGGGCGGAGCTGATCACGACAGTCTTGGGTTCCTGTGTCGCGGCTTGCGTTTATCATCGAGGCACCGGCGTCGGCGGCATGAATCATTTCATGTTGCCGCGCACCGGCCACGGCCGTTTTGCCACGCCCGAGGAAGAATTCCTCGGCAAGGCCTCGCGTTACGGGAATTTCGCGATGGAGTTCTTGATCAACGGCGTTTTGCATTTTGGTGGATGTCGGCAGGACCTGGAAATCAAGTTGTTTGGCGGCGCCAGCGTCGTTGCGAACCTAGGTGGGGTCGGCGTCAGCAATGTCGAATTCGTGTTGGCCTATGTCGAACGGGAAGGCCTGACATTGGTGTCCTGCGACTTGGGCGGTGTTTTTCCGCGCAAGATTATCTTCGATCCGCGCACCGGTTCGGTGAAGCTTAAAACGCTCGAACAATTGAACAACGATACGATCGTGCGGCGCGAGTCCAGTTACCAGCAAATTGTCAACGGCACGGTGTCGGAAGGTAGTGTCGAACTGTTCACGGGGTAATATGGGATGAAGAAAATAAAATTATTGATCGTCGACGATTCTGCATTGATTCGGCAGCTATTGGTAAAAATCGTCGAAGAAGTTGATGATATCCAAGTGGTTGGAACCGCCGGCGACCCTTACGAAGCCAGGGAAAAAATCAAGGCGCTGAATCCGGATGTGTTAACGTTAGATATTGAAATGCCCAGGATGGATGGCTTGACCTTCCTGGGCAATTTGATGCGGCTAAGGCCGATGCCGGTATTGATGGTTTCGACTTTGACCGAGCGGGGCGCGGAGGCGACGATGGCGGCGTTGGCTCTGGGCGCGGTGGACTTTGTTACCAAGCCGCAATTGAACAGCGCCGAAAACCTGCGGCAATACGCCGATGAAATCGTTAACAAAATAAGAACAGCTGCAAAAGCGAACATGAAGGTGTGGGATGTCAATCGAGCGCGCGCGGCGGAGTCCGCGACTGCGCCTGCCTCGGAGACCGGCCGGCGGTTTACGGCATCGTCTCGCAAAATTGTCGCGTTAGGCTCGTCAACCGGCGGTACCGAAGCCTTGCGTTTGCTGGTGGGCGGTTTGCCCAGCACCGCGCCCGCCATTCTGGTCGTACAGCATTTGCCGGTTGCCTTCAGTGCTTCGTTTGCCAAACATGTCAACGACGCGACCGAGATGCGGGCGGGTCTGGCCAGCGACGGCGAACCGGTGATGGCGGGCCATATCTACATCGCGCCAGGCGATCGGCATCTGGCCTTGGCGTTGGAGCGGCAAGGTTGGGTTTGCCGCTTGTTGGATGGGCCGCCGGTCAATCGGCATAAACCGTCGGTGGAGGTCTTGTTCAGGTCGGTCGCGGAGCAGGCCGGCTCGGCCGCGATCGGCGTGATGTTGACCGGCATGGGAGCGGACGGCGCCAAGGCCATGGTGGAGATGCGCGACGCCGGCGCTGTCAATATCGTACAGGATGAAGCCACTAGCGTGGTTTGGGGGATGCCCGGCGAAGCCTATCGCTTGGGAGCGGCTCACCACGTGGTGCCGCTGGAACGGATCGCCGCGCAAATCTTGGCCTTGACGCGTTGACCGAGTTTCGACCAGCGCCAAATCGGCCATCGTGTTTCTTTTCCGCTTTACTTGGCGGTGTCCGACCGCGGTGGCGGTTGCGGCCGCCACCTGGAGATTTTGAATGATGATATACGGCGACCACGCCAATTCCCGGCTGCTGACGCGGTTATTAAAGCGGATTTTGCCCAATTCTCAAGCCGTATCGTTGGCCATCATCTTACTGGTCGGCTCGGTCTTGATCTACAGCCTGTTGGGCCTGTTGATGCCGGTGTTCGTCGCAATCGTATTGGCGTATTTGCTCGAGGGCATGGTGGTGAAGGCCGAGCGGAAAGTCAGCCGCATCGTGGCGGTGCATCTGGTGTATTTCACGTTTCTGACCGTATTCGGCTTCGTCTTGTTCGTGCTCGTTCCGGTCGTCTCTGAACAAACCGTGCAACTGGTCCAGCATATTCCCGACTTCATACACAGCGCTGAAACCGAAATCATGCGGTTTCCCGAGCGTCACCCGGAGTTGATTACCGAGGCGCGGATACGCCAACTGATGTTTTCGGTTCAGCAGGACTTGCTGAAATACAGTCAGGACTTAATTTCCGGGTCGGCTCAGTCCTTCGTCGGCTTAGTGGCGCTGGTGATCTATCTGTTTCTGGTGCCGATGATGGTGTTTTTTCTGCTCAAGGATAAGGCAGTCTTGCTGAATTGGTTTCAACAGTTTTTGCCGAAAGATCGCCATTTAAGCTTGCGAGTATGGCGAGAGGTCGATAGGCAGATCGCCAATTACGTGCGCGGTAAATTCGTCGAGGTCTTCATTTTGTGGGCCATCAGTTTTCTGGTGTTTTGGTGGCTGGATCTGAATTACGCGATGTTGCTGGCGGTTTTGATGGGTTTGTCGGTGGTGATTCCCTATATCGGCGCCACGCTGGTCACGCTACCGGTGTTGGCGGTGGCGTATTTGCAATGGGGCTTGGCGAACGGCGATCACTTCATGTACGTGTTTGTCGCGTATTCCGTGGTTCAGGCGATGGACGGCGTGATATTGGTGCCCTTGTTGTTTTCCGAGGCAGTCAATTTGCATCCGATCGCGATCATTGTCGCTATCCTGTTCTTCGGTGGCTTGTGGGGGTTTTGGGGCGTGTTCTTCGCAATCCCGTTGGCGACCGTTGTCAATGCCGTATTGACGGCCTGGCCGAAATCCGATGGCATCAGCGTCGATATTTAACCAAAAATCAGAAGTCCCCCGGCTTCCCCGAGGATACGCCAAAAGTTTGTGGGATAGAGGCGTCCATCGGGAAACGCCGGAGCGCGAGCCGCCAAGCAAGCGCAAGAAGAGAACCCGATGGCCTAGCACGAGCGCTTAAGCCACTTAAAATCGGCGTGCAAATATCCCCTGGTGCTTCTACCGAAATGCCGCCGTCGAATGCCGAATGGCTGAATCCATCGCCGACCCCAGCCTAACTTAGGGTTGCTGGCCGGCGCGGTCCGGGCGGCGATGGCGGCCACGCCGGTCGGCGTTTGGGCCGGCAATCCCCGTCATGACGAAAACCGCGCCCGCCCGGCGCCGTATCCGGGCCAGTCCTGGCCGTTGTTATAAATTGTCCGACGCGAAATCCGCCAGCCGCGAGCGTTCGCCGCGCCGCAACGTGATGTGGGCGCTGTTTTCCCAGGCCTTGAAGCGGTCCACCACGTAGGTCAGGCCGGAACTGGTCGCGGTCAGATAGGGCGTGTCGATTTGGCCCAGGTTGCCGATGCAGATAATCTTGGTGCCGGGGCCGGCGCGCGTGATCAAGGTTTTCATTTGCTTGGGCGTCAGATTTTGCGCCTCGTCGATGATCAGGAATCGGTTCAGAAAAGTCCGGCCGCGCATGAAGTTCAGCGAACGGATTTTGACTCGGTTCATCAGCACGTTTTGCGAGGCGCCTTGCTCCCATTCGGTATTGCCGGAGCGGCTGCCCAGCAGTTCCAGATTGTCCATCAGCGCGCCCATCCACGGCGCCATTTTCTCTTCCTCGCTGCCCGGTAGAAAGCCGATGTCCTGGCCGACCGGCACCGTCTCGCGGGTCATGATGATTTCCTGATACAGCTTGTGTTCCATCGTCAGCGACAAGCCGGCCGCCAGCGCCAGCAGGGTCTTGCCGGTGCCGGCGGTCCCCAGCAGCGTGACAAAATCGACGTTGGGATCGAGCAATGCATTCAATGCAAAATTTTGTTCGCGGTTCTTGGCGCAGACGCCCCAAATGCTGTTGTGTTTGGTACGGAAATCGCGGGCCAGTTGCAAGACCGCGCTCTGGCCGTCGCAGGATTTGACGATGGCCTCGAAACCCGATTCATCGTCCAGATACACAAATTGGTTGGGAAACCAATCGGCCACCGCCGGTCCGCTGACTTTGTAGAAAGTGTGGTTGTTTTCCTGCCAGGACTCCATCTTGCCGCCGTTTTCCTCCCAAAAATCGGCATCCAGCGCCATCGTGCCGTTGTACAGCAAGTCGATGTCTTCGATGGTTTGGTCGTTGTGGTAGTCCTCGGCATTCAGTTGCAGCGCGGCGGCCTTGATGCGCATATTGATGTCCTTGGACACCAGGATGACGTTGACGTCGGGATATTCCTTACCCAAGGCCAGTACGATGCTCAAAATCGAATTGTCGGCGATTTGGCCGGGCAGATTGTCGGGCAACAAGTGCGACAATTGCTTGGTTTGGAAGTACAAGCGACCGTCGTAATCGGCGTCGACGGCCAGGCCGTGCTCGATGCGCGACAGCGGCAGGCCGTCGTTGATGGTCTGTTGATTGGCGTCGCGGATCAGTTCGTCCAGGAAACGGCTGACCTGGCGGACGTTGCGGGAAACGTCGGATAAACCCTTTTTGGCATGATCGAGTTCTTCGAGGACCACCATTGGAATAAAAATATTGTGTTCCTGAAAGCGGAAGATGGCGGTCGGATCGTGCATCAATACGTTGGTGTCCAGCACAAACAATTTTTTGCCCGAAGATTGAATATTCATGGAGTCCTTGAACGATGGGGTGAAGTAACTTTGGCGGCTTTCCGCTCCGCTACCTTTCTAACTCATCCGCCGAGCCAGCGTCAAATTCTTCAGGAGTCGGCGCGCATTTTTGGGGTGTGGCCGCCGCCTTCACCGGTTGGCGTGATTTGTGTTGCTCGAGCGATTCAACTAGAATCCCGATACTGCATTTTTGTAATGGTTTGTCCATCATTCCCATGACTATGACCTATTCAGACGCAAGCCGGCCCGATTTGGATTGGAGCCAGATTCGAGAAACCATCAAGCTGTTGACCGTATCCGCCGCGCAGATGGACGGTAGCATGAAAGACGGCGATGCTTCGGTGAATGCGCTGGCCATGGCGTTTACCGGCATGGTCGAAAATCTTGCCGCGATTCGCGAACAATTGACGGCCTTGGTGGAGAGCGAAAATCGGGAAGCGGCTCTGGCCCAGTGCGATGCCGCTCGCCACAGGATCGACGAAGCCATCGTCGAATTTCAGTTTTACGACCGGCTACAACAATGCCTACAGCATGTGTCCGCCAACCTGAAGGATTTGTCGGCGATGATTGATACCCCGCACAGGTTGTATAATCCCGCCGAATGGTGTGCATTGCAGGATGCGATCCGCGGCCGCTACACGATGGAAGCGGAAAAGGTGATGTTCGACGCGATTCATCAAGGCAAATCCATCGAGGAAGCGCTGGCGTTGTTCGAGGCCGCCAATCAGACCGGCGGTGACCCGGACATCCAGTTGTTTTAAATCCACACCTTTACTGTTTTAAGGTTTAATGAAGAAATCATCCTTGCTCGTCCTGTTCCCGTTGATGCTGTTATTGTCCGCCTGCGCCGGTCTTTCCGAATCCGAGCCGCCCAGGCCGAGCGCCGGTCAGGCCGCGGCCAAGAAAGCTCAGGCCAAGAAAAATCCGGCCGCCAAGGAGAAGGCGCCGGCGGCGGTCGCCAAAAAAGCGCCGTCCAATGTGCCCGGCACCGGCACTTACGCCATCGAAGAGGTCACCACCAATTTTAAGGACGAACCGAATCTGCCGGCGTTCCGGGCCGAGCCGTTGACGCCGCCGGTTGAGTCGGCCACCGCGACGCCGGTGGCGCCGACAGCAGAGGCGGTGCGGCTGAACATCGAGGATGCGCCTATCCCCAGCGGCACGTCGCCGGCCGTGATTGCGCTGGTCGGCGAAGCGGATCGCAGCCGCAACGCCGGCGACCTGGACGCCGCCGTGGTGGTGATGGAACGAGCCTTGCGTATCGACGCCCGCAATCCGCTGCTGACCTACAAACTGGCTTTGTTGCGGCTCAAGCAGAATAAGGCGCCCCAAGCCGAGGAGCTGGCCGGCAAGGCCGCGCTGTTGGCCGGCGGCGATCTGAGTTTGAAGCGCAAAAGTTGGCTGCTGATCTCCGAAGCCCGGCAGATGCAGCAAAATCCGCAAGGCGCCAAGGAAGCCAAGGCCAAGGCGGACAGTTTTTTCAGCCATTGATACCGGCACCGCGCTGAGTTGCAAATGGCCGAACTCGCCGACATCTTTGGCGATGCCGGCGCGTTGGCCGAAACCATCCCCGGTTACGCGCCGCGCGCCGCGCAAATCGAAATGGCGCAAGCCATCGCCGAGGCTATCGCCGCCGGGCAACATCTGATCGCCGAGGCCGGCACCGGTACCGGCAAAACCTTCGCCTACCTGATTCCCGCCATCCTGTCGCGCAAGAAGGTCATCGTTTCGACCGGCACCAAGAATCTGCAAGATCAATTGTTCAACAAGGACATTCCGGTCATCCGCAAGGCGCTGGCCCGGACGCCGTTCAAAACCAGTTTGCTGAAGGGACGGGCCAATTACCTGTGCACTTACCGCCTGGATCAGGCCTTGAATTCGGCTTTCGGCTATAGCCGGGAAGACGCCGCGGCGCTGGCCAGGATTCAGGCCTGGGGTAAACGCACCAAGGTCGGCGACATTTCCGAGGTCGCCGACGTGCAAGACGGCGACCCGATCTGGTTTCACGCCACCTCGACCGCCGATAATTGCTTGGGCCAGGAGTGCTCCGATTACGCCGATTGCTTTCTGGTCAAGGCCCGCAAACAGGCCCAAGAGTCCGATGTCGTGGTCGTTAACCACCATCTGCTGTGCGCCGATTGGTCGATTCGCGAAACCGGTTTCGGCGAATTGTTGCCGGACGCCGAAGTCGTCATCATCGACGAGGCCCATCAATTGGCCGATACCGCATCCAATTTTCTCGGCGTGACGATCAGCGGCAAACAGTTGACCGATCTGGCCGACGACGCGCTGGCCGAGTATTTCACCGACGCCAAGGATATGCCGGATCTGCGCACCGCCTGCGAAGACTTGCAGCACGAGGTCAAGGACATGCGTCTGGCCTTTGGCTTGGAATTGCGGCGCGGCGACTGGCAGGACATCGAGACCAACCCGAAGATCGCCGGCGCGCTGGAATCCTTGCAAAAACAACTGGCGCGCTTGACCGACCAGCTTGAGCGCGCGTCGGTGCGGAGCAAGGGCCTGGAGTCTTGTTTCGATCGCGCCGAAGCCTTGGACATGCAACTGGAAACGCTGATCAACGACCGGGACGGGCAGTGGATCAAATGGTACGAAACCTATAACAAGTCCTTCACGCTCAGCCGCACGCCGCTGGACATCGCCAAGGAATTTCGCGGCTTCATGGCCCGCCACAAGGCTGCCTGGATATTTACCTCGGCCACGTTAAGCGTCGCCAATAATTTCGCGCATTTCTCGCGCAGTTTGGGTTTGAGCGGCGCCGAAAGCCAGAGTTGGGACAGTCCGTTTGATTACCCGAATCAAGCGCTGTTTTACCACCCCAAGGGCTTGCCGCAGCCCAACGATCCGGACTTCACCGATAAGATCGTCGAGTTCGCGTTGCCGGTGCTGGAAGCCAGCCGGGGCCGGGCCTTCTTTCTGTTTACCAGCCATCGCGCCCTGCAACGCGCCGCCCAGTTGTTGGACGGCCGGCTCGACCACCCGCTGCTGGTGCAAGGTAGCCGTTCCAAGGGCGCCTTGCTGGATCAATTCAAGGAGCTGGGTAACGCGGTACTGTTGGCGACCGCCAGTTTCTGGGAAGGCGTGGACGTGCGCGGCGATGCGTTATCCTGCGTGATCATCGACAAACTGCCGTTCGCGTCGCCCGGCGATCCGGTGCTGAAGGCCAGGATGAACGCCATCGAAAAACAAGGGCGTAACCCGTTTTTCGAACACCAATTACCCAGTGCGATTATCATGCTCAGGCAAGGCGTCGGCCGCCTGATCCGCGATGTCAACGATCGCGGCGTGCTGATGGTTTGCGATCCGCGCTTGTTAAAGCGTTCCTACGGACAGATGTTTTTGGATAGCGTGCCGGCGATGCGGCGTAGTCGCGACATCGAGGATGTGCGGCGGTTTTTTAACGACGTATCGAATTAGCTCGATACTGGGGCCCGGATCCGGCCGGCGGAGCAGCGGACGCGCTTTGACTCACTCTGTTACTCGTACTGAATATGAAATTACTGGCAGTAGAAACCTCCACCGATGCCTGTTCCGCGGCGTTGTTCTGCGACGGCGAAATCGCCGAGCGCTTCGCCGTCTCGCCACGCGACCACACCAAACTGATTCTGCCGATGATAGACGAGCTGATGGCGGAAGCCGAACTGCGGCCACGGCAACTCGATGCGGTTGCGGTGGGGCGTGGTCCGGGTTCGTTCACCGGGGCCCGGATTGCCGGCGGCGTGGTTCAGGGCATTGCCTTCGGCGCGGATCTGCCGGTGGTGCCGGTGTCGACGCTGGCCGCCATCGCCCAGGATTTTTTTAACAAGCAGCCGATGGCCGAGCTGGCTTTTACCGCGATGGACGCCCGGATGGATGAAATTTACTGGGCGGTGTATCAGCGCGATACCGAACAATTCGCGAAGTTGCTCGGTATCGAAGTCGTGACGCCGGCCGGTGAGGTGGCCTTCCCGGAAGCCGTTGGCTACGGCGTCGGTTCGGGATGGGGCGTGTATTGCGCCCAGTTGGCGGAATGCCTGGGCGAATTGGTGCAAGGCGTCGAAGTCGACGTTTGGCCGCGCGCCGCCTGTGTCGCTCAATTGGGCGCGCACGACTTCTTGAAGGGGCTGGCGGTGCCGGTCGAGGAGGCGATGCCTGTCTACCTGCGCGACAAAGTGGCGAAAAAGGAATCGGAAAGATAAGGTACAATGCCGCCCTCACGCGGCAGTTTCATCTGGTCAATGGCACAGTTCTTCGAGATTCATCCGGACAATCCGCAGCAGCGCCTGATCCGGCAGGCGGCGGAAATTGTCCGGAGCGGCGGCGTTATTGCCTATCCGACCGACTCCTCCTACGCGCTGGGTTGCCATATCGGCGACAAGGCGGCGATGGACACCATTCGTCGGATTCGCCGGCTCGACGACAAGCATAATTTCACGTTGTGCTGTAGCGATCTGACCCAGGTGTCGACTTTCACCAAGATGGGTAACGACGCCCATCGGCTGATCAAGAAATTGACGCCGGGGCCGTTTACGTTTTTGCTGGATGCCACCCGCGAGGTGCCCCGGCGCTTGCAACACCCCAAGAAAAAAACCATCGGCGTCCGAATCCCGGACAATCGGGTGGTGGCGATGTTGTTGGAAGAACTGGGCGAACCGCTGCTGACCGCGACCTTGATTTTGCCGGGCGACGAAGAGGCGTTGAGCGATCCTTACGAAATCCGCCTCAGCCTGGAGCACGAACTGGATTTGGTGATGAGCACGGGGTATATCGAAGCGCGCGCCACGACCGTGATCGCCTGCGGAGACAACGGCATCGAAATCGTCAGACAGGGCATAGGCCTCGCGCCGATGCTGGAGGCTTGAGAGTATGATGGAAGAATTGACCTTGGTGCAGCGTGTCGTGGTTTGGAGTCTGCCGGTGATTTTCGCGATTACCGGCCACGAAGTCGCCCACGGCTGGATGGCCAAACGCTACGGCGACAAAACCGCCGAACGGGAAGGCCGTTTGACGCTGAATCCGTTGCGACATATCGATCCGCTCGGCACCATCATCATTCCCGGCCTGCTGCTGATTACGTTTACCGGTTTTATCTTCGGTTGGGCCAAGCCGGTGCCGATCGACGCCCGTAATTTCAAACAGCCCAAAAAAGCCATGATGATGGTGGCGTTGGCCGGTCCGTTGGCCAATCTGTGCATGGCGCTCGCTTGGGCCTTGCTGGCCAGGGTAGGGGTCGCGCTGGAGTTCGAATTCGTCTCGATGCCGTTGATCTACAGCGGCGTGGCCGGTATCACCATCAACTTGGTCTTGATGATGATCAACCTGCTACCGATTCCGCCGCTGGACGGCAGCCGGGTGTTGTCCGGGTTGTTGCCGGATTACTGGGCATGGCGTTATAACCAGTTCGAACGTTACGGTTTCATTGTGCTGTTGATTTTACTGGCGACCGACGTGCTGAGCTTTTTGCTGGCGTATCCGATGTTTTATGCGCAGCAATTGTTTTTCACGCTCGCCGGCATGTGAACCGGTTTCGTATGGGTGCGTTAAGCGCCGAGCGGATGTTCGCTTAAACCGATGAACGTGGCGGAGTTACCGGTCGAAACGACGCCGGAACCGATTGCGCTGGTACTCGGCGAGCCGTTCCAGACGGTGCCTGACGACTTGTACATCCCGCCGGATGCACTGGAAGTGTTTCTGGATGCGTTCGAAGGGCCGCTGGACTTGTTGCTGTATTTGATCCGTCGGCAGAATCTGGATATTCTCGATATCCCGATCGCCCAAATCACCAAGCAGTACATCGCTTACATCGAGATGATGGACCATTTGCGCCTGGAGCTGGCGGCCGAATATCTGGTGATGGCCGCGTTGCTGGCGGAAATCAAATCGCGGATGCTGTTGCCGCGCCAGCCGGAAAGCGAGGAAGAAGAGGAAGACCCGCGGGCCTTCCTGATCCGCAAATTGCAGGAATACGAAGCGATCAAAAAAGTCGCCGAGGAAATTGACCGCTTGCCGCGCCACGAACGCGATACGTTCGAAGCGGTAGTCGATGTTTCGACCATCGGCATCAGGCAGATTTTGCCGGACATCGAGCTCGGCGAGCTGTTGCTGTCCTTCCAGGATGTCTTGAAGCGCGCCGAACGCCTCAGCCACCACCATATCAGTAAAGAGCCTTTATCAGTCCGTGAACGAATGGCAGCCATTTTGGAAAAACTTGACGGAGCAGATCAGCTCCATTTCTCAACGTGTTTTACCCGAAGTGAAGGAAAAAACGGGGTGGTTGTCGCGTTTCTTGCCATCCTTGAACTCTCCAAGGAGCGACTCATCGACATCTTCCAGCCCGAGCCTTACGCCGGTATCCACGTCCGGCTCCGCGCCAATACCGCTACAGGCGACTGAGCTGCCGTCCGCTGTTCTCGCCGATGTTCCCGTCAGAGCCAAACCGCGCAAACCCAGAGCCAAGCTCGAGCCGGTCACGGTCTACGTGCAGGTCCGGCGTCAGGCCGTGCGTTTTCCACGGGTTTGGACCGCCGAACGCGGTAACGGGAGCGCCACGCCGACCGAGGCAGTCGCAAAGGTTGAGCCGGCGGCCAACGATGTCAATGTTTCGATTGGCTTTAGGCCTAGCAAGGCGCGCTTGGCGGCGGATTGGCGTGGTGATTGGCATGGCTCGGTCGCGGCGTCCTTATCGGTCGAGCGCAACAAGTCCTCGGCGCGTTTGCCTTCCGGTCGGCGCGGCGTTTGGCAGGCGCCACGGCCGGCCGTGGCCGCCGTTAGCCCGCGTAAGCGCGCCCCGCGATTGCCGTTGGCCTTGGCCGACGGCTGGCGGGTTCCGGTTGTCGAGCGGCGCGAACCAGGGCTCACGGTCTTCGATTATCCGTTGGAGGCCAATGTGAACACCAAGCGCATCGTCGAAGCGATTCTGTTTGCCGCCAACCGGCCGATGACGGTGAAACAGATTCAGGAAACCTTTCCCGAATTGGAGCAGCCGGATACGCTGGCGATTCAGGTCGCGTTGGAAGAAATCGCCCGCGATTACGCCGATCGGCCGGTCGGCCTGAAACATCTGGCCAGCGGCTACCGTTTTCAGGTACGGGAAGGTTTGGCGCATTGGGTCGGCCGGCTGTTCGAGGAGCGCCCCGCGCGCTATTCGCGAGCCTTGTTGGAAACCCTGGCCATCATCGCCTACCGGCAACCAGTGACGCGCGGCGAGATCGAAGACATTCGCGGCGTCAGCGTCAGCACCTCCATCGTCCAGACGCTGCTCGAGCGCGAGTGGGTCAAGGTGGTCGGCCATAAGGAAGTCCCCGGCCGGCCGGCGTTGTACTGCACGACCAAACAATTTTTGGATTATTTCAATTTAACGTCGTTGAGCGAATTACCGCCATTGGAAGAGATTGTCGAAATGGACCTCGGCCCGTCCGCTCAACCGCCAGCACCCCAGGAATCCCGTGAAAGACCGCAAACCGAGCAAACCCCAGTCGGCGAAGGCTCAGCCGCCCAAGCGCAAAGCGAACCCCTCGAAGCCGAGTTCAACGAAACCGGCCTCGACGAAACCCGGTCCGGCGACGCTCCCGACCGCACTCTCCACTGACGCCAGCGGCGAACGCATCCAGAAATTTCTAGCCAGAGCCGGTTTAGGCTCGCGGCGCGAAATCGAGCGCTGGATCGAAGAAGGCAAACTGACGGTCAACGGCAACCGCATCCAGCCCGGTTATCACTTGAAACCGGGCGATCATTTGGCGGTCAACGGCCGCATCGTCAAATGGGAAAAATACGCCGAGCAACCGACCCGAGTATTGGTGTACCACAAGCCGGTCGGCGAATTGGTGACCCGGCGCGATCCGGAAGGCCGGCCGGTGATTTTCACCCAACTGCCGCGCTTGGCCGTCGGCCGCTGGATCGCGGTCGGCCGTTTGGACATCAATACCTCGGGCCTGCTGCTGGTCACCAATAACGGCGAGCTGGCCAACCGTTTGATGCACCCGTCGCGAGAGGTTGAACGCGAGTACGCGGTGCGTATCCTGGGCGAGGTCGGCGACGATATGATGGAGCGCTTGAAATCCGGCGTGGAGCTGGAAGACGGTCCCGGCCATTTCGAGGACGTGCGGTTTTATGCCGGCGAGGGCGCCAACAAGTGGTTTTACGTGACGGTCAAGCAGGGTCGCAATCGCTTGGTGCGCCGGTTGTGGGAATCGCAAGGCGTCAAGGTCAGCCGCCTGATCCGGGTGCGTTACGGCGACGTCGTCCTGCCGGAACGGGTGCGCGCCCATTCGTTCTACGAGCTGGAAGCCAAGGAACTTCAGGAATTGCTGGCTTTTGTCGGCTTGGCCTGACGCGCGGGTATTGCCCGAGCGAAAAATTTCGGCGGGCACGGCGTTATCCGGACGGTCGTACCTGTTTTTTTCTTCCCGGAAAATGAAAAAGAAGGGCGCGGAAGGGGCTATGGCCGTAATCAAGGGCCGCCCGATACCCGTTGTCCGCGCTTTACCCAACGCCAGGCATCGCCAGTGCTGCCTGCTGGCGCCCGCCCGCGATGCGCCGGCCAATTTTCAGTCGTAGCCCAGCGCCGTAAGAAAGGGTTTCAGTTCGGCTTCGATCTCGGCGAACTCGCCAGCGTAATGGCGCCAACGGCCGACCGACGAAGAGTACAGGGGCTTGGCGACTTGCTCGTAACTCGGACTGGCGATGTATTTACCGGCTGCTCGCTTATGGAATTCCGCCACGGCCGGGTCCCAATCCAGACCGATCAGCGAGAACACTCGTCGGAACGTCGCTTCAAAGTCGAATACCGCGTCCTCGTACCGCAGTTCAACGAAGTCCATCGTCAACATCGGCTTGACGGTTAGCCACCAATCCATCACCTGTCCGTAAAATCGAGCGGTACCGGGCCAGGTCAGCAATTGCACCGTGGATGGCGTCGGAACCATGGTTTGCATGAAGCAGCTCAGGCAAACGTCGCGCGGATCGCGCAGCAAAAACACCAGTTCGGCATCCGGAAACAGGGTATTGATCAGGCCCAGATCTATCGTGTTCATCGTGGTTTTGTCCAATAAGCGGCGCTGGCCGATCCGGTCGCCGTACAAGGCTTGCGCGCGGCGCCAGTAATAGCCGCGCAAGTGCAGGACGCCGTCCCAGTCCAGACGCGCCAGTCGCTCGGCTTGGTTGCCGTGCGGGCCGGCGATTCGGATTAATTCGTTAGCAGTGGTGCTGATCAGATCGGTTTCGTCAGCGATG
>NZ_JBYMAP010000002.1:0-49341 GCF_057766305.1 Methylomonas sp. BG-2
TGGCCAGACGCAACGGCTTGTTCGAGCAGGTTGCGGCGCTAACCGATGCGGCAATGAACGGCGAATTGCCGTTGGAAGATGTGTACGCCAAGCGCTTGGAATTAATTCGGCCGGACCGGGCCGCGATTCGCTGGTTAGCGCAACTGTACATCGACGAAATCGTCGAAGGCGTCAAGGAAACCGTGGAAACTTTGCTGGCGAATGGCAAGGAAGTACACATTATCAGCGGTGGTTTGCGCCAAGCTATTTTGCCGTTGTCGGACTATTTGGGGATACCCGAGGCCAACGTCCACGCGGTCGACGTTGAATTCGACGCGGTCGGTCAATACCAGGGGTTCGCGGCTCACTCGCCGTTGGCGGTTAGCGGCGGGAAAGCCAGAATTTGTCGCAGATTACGCATGCGCCACGCCGCGTTGGCGATGGTCGGCGATGGAAAAACCGATCTGGAAGCAAAGCAGGCCGGCGCTTACATGCTGGGGTTCGGTGGGGTCGTGCGGCGCCCATTGGTCGAAGCCGAGGCGGACTGTTATGTCGCCGAACCCTCGTTGACGGCCGTTCTGCCCTATTTGCTGTAAGGCTAGGGTCGATAAGCGGGCGCTAGGGTGATAGAATTCGCAATTTTTTAGAGGTTTCAGAGGGATAGCATGGCCGGGCACAGTAAGTGGGCAAATATCAAGCATCGCAAAGGCGCTCAAGACGCCAAGCGCGGTAAGATTTTTACCAAACTCATCAGGGAAATCACCGTCGCGGCCAAGGGTTCCGGCGGTGGCGATCCGGCCAACAACCCAAGCTTGCGCACCGCGATCGACAAGGCTTTGGGTGCCAATATGAAGCGCGATACCATCGACAACACCATCAAAAAAGCCACCGGGGCCATGGATGGCGTGGTTTACGAAGAAGTGCGCTACGAAGGTTACGGTCCGGGCGGCACGGCCGTCATGGTCAACTGCCTGACCGACAACCGTAATCGCACCGTTGCCGACGTGCGGCACGCCTTCTCCAAGCATGGCGGCAATCTGGGTACCGATGGGTCCGTGGCGTATCTGTTCCGCAAGGTCGGCATCATCGGTTTTTCGAGCGAGGTGGATGAGGACGCGGTCATGGAAGCGGCGATGGAAGCCGGTGCCGAAGACGTGGTGACCAACGACGACGGTTCGATTGATGTCTTTACCGCGCCCGACGAATACTTGAACGTCAAGGAAGCGATGGTGGCGGCGGGCTTGATGCCGGAAAATTCGGAAGTGACGATGCACGCCGATGTCAAAACCGATCTGGACAGCGAGGCGGCCGAGAAAATGCTTAAGTTAATCGATCGCCTTGAGGATCTGGACGACGTGCAAGACGTCTATACCAATGCCGACATCAGCGACGATATCATGGCGGCGCTTGGCAATGAGTGAATTTCCCGTAATCCTTCCCCCGGCCTGCTATTGATCAGAATACTCGGCATAGACCCCGGCTCCCGTCTCACTGGTTACGGCGTGATCGAAACGACGCCGCGCGGGGTTCGCTACATTGCCAGCGGTTGCATCCGCGTGCTTCCCAACGACTTTCCAAGCCGGTTGAAACAGATTTTCGACGGCGTCAGCGAAATCGTCGCGCTTTATCAGCCCCAGCAAATGAGCATAGAGCAAGTCTTCATGCATAAGAACGCCGACTCCGCCTTGAAGCTTGGACAGGCGCGCGGCGCGGCGATCTGTGCCGCGATGAACCTGAATCTGCCGGTTCACGAATACGCCGCTCGCCAAGTCAAGCAAGCCTTGGTCGGCAAGGGCAACGCCGACAAAATCCAGGTTCAGCATATGGTTAAAATTCTGCTGGGAATCCAGGGCGAGATGCAAATCGACGCCAGCGACGCGCTCGCGATTGCGCTGTGTCACAGTCACTATCGGGAAACGGCATTGCGTTTGGCGAGGGCCGGCGCATGATTGGGTTTCTGCGCGGCAATTTAATCCACAAGGCACCGCCGCAATTGGTCCTGGACGTGCAAGGCGTCGGTTACGAGCTGGAAGCGCCGATGACCACGTTTTACGACTTGCCGGGCTTGGGCGAGGAAGTGCGCCTGCATACCCATCTGGTGGTGCGCGAAGACGCGCATATTCTGTTTGGTTTCGCGACCGAAAACGAGCGCTTGCTGTTTAGGGCCTTGATCAAGGTCAACGGTGTCGGCCCCAAGCTGGCGTTGACGATTTTGTCCGGCCAGAGCATTGAGGCGTTTTATCGTTGCGTCGAGGATAACGATGCCAAGAGTTTGGTGCGCTTGCCCGGCGTCGGCCAAAAAACGGCGGAGCGACTGATTATTGAAATGCGTGGCCGATTGCCCGAAATCGGTGGAAACGCGCCGCGGATGCCGGCGCAAGCGGCTGCGCGGCAGCCGGCGGGCGCCAAGCAAGAGGCTGTCAGCGCTTTATGCGCGCTCGGCTATAAGCCGGCGGAAGCCGAGAAAATGGTGCGCGCGGTGGCCGACGAGGGCAAAAGCTGCGAGGACATCATTCGGCAGGCCTTGCGCGGAGCCGTTAAATGATAGAAAGCGATCGGCTGATCAGCGCCAGTGGCAGTGGCGACGAAGAGCGCCAGGATCGCGCCATCCGTCCGCGCCGGTTGAAGGATTACGTTGGGCAAACCGAATTGCGGCAGCAAATGGAAATTTTTATCCAGGCGGCGGTCAGCCGCTCGGAAGCGCTGGACCATGTTCTGATATTCGGGCCGCCGGGCTTGGGCAAGACCACGTTGGCCAATATCGTCGCGGCCGAAATGAATGTCAGCATCCGCCAGACCTCCGGGCCGGTGCTCGACAAGGCCGGCGATCTGGCGGCCTTGCTGACCAACCTGCAAGCCCACGATGTATTGTTCATAGACGAGATCCATCGCTTGAGTCCTGCGGTCGAAGAGGTGCTGTATCCGGCTATGGAAGACTACCAAATTGATATTATAATAGGCGAAGGTCCGGCCGCCCGGTCGATTAAGCTGGACTTGCCGCCGTTCACGCTGATTGGCGCGACGACGCGGGCCGGATTGCTGACCTCACCGCTCAGAGACCGTTTCGGTATCGTGCAGCGCTTGGAGTTTTACAGTATTGAAGAACTGTCCAGCATCGTGACGCGTTCCGCCGGGATGCTCGGCATCGGCATGGACAGCGGCGGCGCCGACGAGATCGCTTGCCGCTCGCGCGGAACGCCCAGGATCGCCAATCGTCTGTTAAGGCGGGTGCGCGACTTTGCGGAGGTGATGGGAAACGGCGTTGTCAATCGGGATATTGCTCAGCGGGCCTTGGCGATGTTGAAAATCGACCAACACGGTTTCGATATGTTGGATCGTAAATTGCTGTTGGCGATGATCGAGCACTTTCAGGGCGGGCCGGTCGGATTGGATACCTTGGCGGCGGCCATCAGCGAGGAACGCGGCACCGTCGAAGATGTATTGGAACCTTATTTGTTACAGCAGGGATTTATCATGCGGACGCCCCGAGGGCGGGTCGTCACGCACAAAGCTTATAGCCACTTCGGTTTGCCGGCGCCCAATAAAGAACCGGGCAGCGACGACATCTTTAGTTTATGACCTTGTCAAATAGCGCATTCAGTTGGCCGGTCCGCGTTTACTACGAGGATACCGATGCCGGCGGTGTCGTGTTCTACGCCAATTACCTGAAGTTTTTCGAGCGAGCCCGCACCGAAATGTTGCGTGATCGTGGCTTCGAGCAGGATCAACTGTTACGCGAACAAAATCTGATTTTCGTGGTCCGTTCGGTCAGGGTCGATTATCTGAAGCCGGCCCGCTTTAACGATTTGCTGCGGGCCACCGCCTCGGTTGTCGAGCATCAAAAAACCAACCTGACATTCGCTCAAACCCTGATGCGCGGCCAAGATCAATTAGCCAGCGGCGAGATTCGCATTGCCTGTCTCGACGCGCAAACGATGAAACCTAAACCGATTCCCCTTGCCATTTTGGAAACCCTAAACTGATGAATACCGATTTATCCATCCTGACGCTGGTCAAAGAGGCCAGTTTTGTCGTTCAGTTCGTTATGTTCATCTTGCTGTCGGCGTCGGTTGCTTCTTGGACTTTTATCTTCTCCAAGCGCAAGGAATTGAAGCAGGCGATTGAGATTACCGACGATTTCGAGGACGAGTTTTGGTCCGGCGTCGGTCTGGCCGAACTCTATAAAAAAATGTCCAGCGATCGCTTCGAGCCGGAGGGCATCGAAAAAATCTTTTTAGCAGGCTATCGCGAATTTGCCAGGATGCGCCAAAAAGGCGATGTCGAGCCGTCTGTGCAAGTGGAAAGCGCGCAGCGAGCGATGCGCATCGAGCTTTCGCGCGAACTGGACCGGCTGGACGAGACCCTGCCTTTCCTCGCCACTGTCGGTTCCACCAGTCCCTACATCGGCCTGTTCGGTACGGTTTGGGGCATCATGAATTCGTTTCGCGCGCTGGGTGAAATCAAAAATGCCACGCTGTCCAATGTCGCTCCGGGTATTTCCGAGGCTTTGATTGCCACGGCGATCGGCTTATTCGCGGCAATTCCGGCGGTGATTGCCTACAACCGTTTTTCTACCCGGCTGGATCGCTTGGCCGGCCGTTATGAGCTGTTCGTTGACGAGTTCGTGGTCCTTTTGCAAAGACAGGCGCACAGCAAATGAATGTCGGCGGCAGCAATCGCAGATCGCGAAAAAAACGCGGCGTCATGGCCGAAATCAACGTCGTTCCCTACATCGACGTCACCTTCGTGCTGCTGATGATTTTCATGATTACCGCGCCGTTGGTCCAGACCGGCGTGGACGTCGAACTACCGCAAGCCGAAGCCGAGTCGGTCGATCTGCAGGATCAGGTGCCGGTCATCGTCTCGATCAAAAAGGATGGCAGTCTTTACGTCGATATCGGCAACGGTGACGAAGAGGCCGATACGCCGGTGGACGTCGATACGGTCAAGACTCGAGTCGCGGCGGTATTCAAAAACAATCCAAAAGCCCAGCTTTACGTGCGCGGCGACCACGAAGTGGATTACGGCAGTATCGTTAAAGTGATGGTGGAGTTGAAAAAGACCGGCGCCCCCAAAGTCGGTTTAATGACCTCGCCTCCGCCCGAGAGTAAATAACGATAACGCATGAGAAATTTCAAACCCTCGTTTGTCCTGGCGGTCGCGTTACACATATTGATCGTGTTGCTGTTCAGTATCAGCTTCCTGACCGACAGCGATACCGCTCAGACCGCGCCGCCGGCTGAAATTATTGATGCCACCATCCTCGACGGCGCCGAAATCGATGCCGAAGCCGAGCGCTTGAAACAAAACGAAGCCAATAAGCATCAGGCCGAGGTCGAGCATCAGCAGCAATTGGAAAATGCCCGGAAGGCCGAAGAACAGGCCTTGCAGCAAGCCAAAAAACAGCGGGTGCTGGAAGAGCAGAAAATCCAGGAAGCGGCGGAACGCCGCAAGCAAGAGGCTTTGGAGGAGCAAAAGCGGCAGGAACAGCTAGCCGCCAAGCGCAAGGAAGAGGAAAAAAAGCTAGAGGAGGCCAAGGAACGGCGAGCTCTGGAAGAGAAAAAAGCCAAGGAAGCCGCCGACAAACAGAAGCAGGCCGAGTTGGAGAAGCAAAGGGAAATCGCGGAAAAGCAAAAGCAAACGGAGTTGGAAAGGCAACGGGAAGCCGAAAAACTGAAACAGTTGGAAAGGCAAAAGCAGCAGGAAGCGGAGCGCGAAGCCAAGGTCCGGGAGCAAAAGCTCGCCGAGGAGGCTCGGATCAAGCAGCAGGAAGCCGAGATCAAAAAGGCGGAGCAAGAAAAGAAGCTGCAGGAGCAAAAAGCACTGGAGCAACAAAAACGCTTACAGGAACAAAAAGCCGAGGAAACGAAACGGCAGGAACAGTTAAAACAGGCGGAAGCCAAGGCCAGGGCCGAACGAGAGCAACAACTGGCGGCGGAAAAGGCCAGG
Organism: Methylomonas sp. BG-2; assembly: GCF_057766305.1. Taxonomy (NCBI): domain Bacteria; kingdom Pseudomonadati; phylum Pseudomonadota; class Gammaproteobacteria; order Methylococcales; family Methylococcaceae; genus Methylomonas; species Methylomonas sp. BG-2. The sequence goes on from NZ_JBYMAP010000002.1 coordinate 5,929, forward strand.
GCTGAGAAAGAGCGGCAGGCCGCGCTGAACGCGGAAAAAGCCAAGCAAGCCGCCGACGCCGAAGCGCGGGCCAAGGCCGAGAAGGAAAAACAACTGGCCGCCGAGAAAGCCGAAAAAGACCGGCAAGCCAAACTCGCCGCCGAAAAAGCCGAGAAGGAGCGCTTGGCGGCGGAAGCCGAGGCGAAAGCCAAGGCCGAAAAGGAACGTCAGGCCAAGCTGGCGGCCGAAAAGGCGGAAAAGGCTGAGAAAGAACGCCTGGCCGCCGAGGCAGCCGCCAAGGCCAAGGCCGAACAAGAGCGGCAAGCGGCGATAGCGGCCGCCGAAAAAGCCGAGCAGGAGCGCAAGGCGGCGGAAGCCGCCGCGGCCGCCGCCGCGAAAGCCGAGTCGGATAAACAAGCCAGTTTGGCCGCCAAGGACGCGATCGCTCGCAAGGTCGAGGGCGCCTGGACCCGGCCGATCAGCGCGACGCAAGGCTTGAAATGTACAATTCAGGTAAAATTGCTGGCTAGCGGCGATGTCATGGATGCCGTGGTCGTCAGCAGTAGCGGCGATCCGATATTCGATCGCTCGGCCGAAAATGCGGTCAGAAAAGCGTCGCCGTTGCCGGTGCCGCAGGACAGGAATCTGTTCAATCAGGAATTTAGAGTATTTACCTTTGTGTTTAAGCCGGAATAAACCGTAACGGAAACCAAAAATGATGTTAATCCCCCGAATACTAGTCGCCGGCCTGCTGGCTTCGCTACTCTCGGCCGCCCAGGCAGCCGGTTTGACGATAGAAATCACCAAGGGCTCGCAAACCGCGGTACCGATTGCCATCGTGCCGTTCGGTCAGCAGGGTGCCGTTGGAAATGTGAAGTTGTCGGATGTGGTCAGTGCCGACCTGGGCGGCAGCGGTTTTTTCAAGGCCTTGTCCGAGGACGATATGCTGACCAAGCCGACCGAACCTGAGCGCGTCAATTTCAAGGATTGGCAAGTGCTGGGCCAGGATTACGTCGTCATCGGCCAAGTAGTTGGCAACGGCGGCAGCTTCAACATTCAGTTTCATCTGTTCAACGTCCATAACGGCCAGTTGTTGATGGGTTACCGGCTGACCGCCGGCGCCAACGAATTACGCCGCGCCGCCCACCATATCAGCGATTTGATTTACGAAAAATTGACCGGCCGCAAGGGTGCGTTCAATACCCGGATCGCTTACGTGACCAGCGTGGCGCGCGGTAACGGCAAGCAGTACATGCTGCAAGTGGCCGACGCCGACGGTTACAACCCGCGGACGATAGCCGAATCGCCGGAGCCTATCATGGCGCCGGCTTGGTCGCCGGATGGTAGCAAGATCGCTTACGTGTCTTTTCACACCAAGCGTTCGGAAATTTTCGTGCAAACCCTGGCCACCGGTCAGCGCGAGAGCGTGTCGGCCTATCCCGGCATCAACGGTGCCCCGGCCTTTTCGCCGGATGGCAGCCGCTTGGCGGTTACGTTGTCCAAGGACGGCAGTCCGGACATCTATGTACTGAATTTATCGGGCCGTGGTTTGACTCGGATGACGTCCGGTTTGTCGATCGATACCGAGCCGACCTGGTCGCCGGACGGCAGCTCGATCGTGTTTACCTCCGACCAGGGCGGTAAACCTCAGCTTTACATCATGCCGGCATCCGGCGGCAAGGCCAGTCGCCTGACTTTCCAGGGCGATTACAACGCTCGCGGCCGCTTTTCGGCCGATGGTCGTAGTCTGGCAATGGTGACAGGCAACGGCGGCGATTACCGGATCGCGGTGATGGACATGGCCTCGCGGACCGTCAACGTACTGACCGAAGGTCGGCTGGACGAGTCGCCGAGTTTCGCGCCCAACGGCAGCATGGTCTTGTTCGCGGCGACGCGCGGCGGTAAGTCGGCGTTGTCGGTGGTATCCACCGATGGCGCGATGCAGCAAAAATTGGCCTTTGAGAACGGCGGCGTTCGCGAGCCGGCCTGGGCACCTTGATCGCCCGAGCGATAGCCTGCAAACTATCGATTATCGACTTTGATTTTTTATTTGGAGAACAGCATGACACTTAGCAAAAAAACTCTGGCTTTGGCGATGATCGCCGTTTTAGCAAGCGGCTGTAGCTCGACCGACGAAAGCGAAAACGGTTTGGGCGACGCGACCCAAGGCACCGATGCCTCCACCAGCGGCTACAACGACGGCTCGATGTCCGGCAGCCAATTCGGTTCCGGGAACGGTTTCAACTCCGGTTCGAATCTGGGCCCGGAATTCAGCGATCCGAACAACCCGCTGTCCAAGCAAGTGATCTATTTCGAGCTGGATAGCGCGCAAGTCAAACAAGATTATGTGCCGGTCGTCGCCGCTCACGCCCGCTATCTGGCGTCGCATCCGAATCAACACGTGATTCTGGCCGGCCATGCCGACGAACGCGGTTCCAGCGAATACAACATCGCATTGGGCGAACAGCGCGCCAAATCGGTCGAACGGATGATGCGTAGCCAAGGCGTCGGTTCCGGCCAGTTGGAAGTCGTTAGCTACGGCGAGGAAAAACCGGCGGTTTCCGGCCATGACGAATCCGCATGGCAACAAAATCGCCGCGTTGAAGTAGGCTATCAATGAGTCGGCGAGCACTTCTGACGCTGGGCATCGGTTTGGGCTTAACCGCCCAGGTCCTTGCCGCTCCGGTGAATGGTAGCGATACTGTCGGGCAACAGGGCGGTTATGCCGCTCAGGCCCCGGCCGACAACGCTATCTTCGAGGTGTTGAGCCGACTGGAGCAATTGCAATCGGAAGTGCAACAGCTGCGCGGCATGGTCGAGGAGCAATCGCAAACGATCGCCGACTTGCAGCGCAAGCAAAGCAATATGTATTCGGATCTGGACGATAGAATGCAGGCGCTGCAAGCTGCCGGGCAACCGGGTGGCGCAGCGGCGGCTGTCGCGGCGCAAACCGGAGCGGCGAGCGCGGCGGCAGCGCCCGCGCCGCCACCGGTCGCGGCATCACCCGCGCCGACGCCGACCAGTCAGGCCGCTCCGGTGTCGGTTGCCGCGCCGGCTCCGCCCGCCGAGGTCAAGCCCGCGGTCAGCGCGGTCGCGAGCGTCAGTCCAACGTCCGCCACGGGCGGGAGCGAACAGGAACGCTACCAGCAAGCCTACGAAACCTTGAGAAACGGCCATAACAGCCAAGCCATCAAGATGTTTCAGGAATTGTTGGCGGCCAATCCGGCCGGCGAATTTTCCGACAACGCGCAGTATTGGCTGGCGGAAGCTTACAAGATCAACCGCGAATTCGATGCCGCCAAGGCGGCGTTCAACAAAGTGGTCAGCCAGTACCCGAATAGTTCCAAGGTGCCGGATGCCTTGCTGAAGCTCGGCTATATCGAGTTCGATCTGCAAAACGCCGCGAAAGCCAAGGACTATCTGACCCGGGTGACGACCAGCTACCCCGGTACCACCGCCGCGCATCTAGCCGCTAAAAAGCTGGCGCAAATGCCGCAATGACCGACGAGCTAGCGGAACCGTCGTTACGCATTACCGAAATCTTTTATTCGCTGCAGGGCGAGGCGGACAGCGTCGGTTGGCCGACCGTGTTCGTCCGCCTGACCGGTTGCCCGCTACGTTGCGGCTATTGCGACACCGCCTACGCGTTCAGCGGCGGCGAGAAAATGCCGATGTCGGCGATTTTAGAGACGGTTCGCCAATATTCAACGCGTTACGTCACGGTGACCGGCGGCGAGCCGCTGGCGCAACCCGGCTGCCTGAGTTTAATGAGCGCGTTGGCCGATTTGGGCTATCGGGTTTCGTTGGAAACCAGCGGAGCGTTGGATGTTTCCGGGGTCGATGGTCGAATCGTCAAGGTGATGGATCTGAAGACGCCGTCTTCCGGCGAAATGGCCCGCAACCGCTACGAAAACCTGAATTGCCTGACGCCGCGCGATCAAATCAAATTTGTCATCGCCGACGCGGACGATTACCAATGGTCCAAGCAACAAGTACACGAACATCGTCTGGCCGAACGTTGCCAAGTGCTGTTTTCGCCGGTGATGGGGCGGATGCGGCCAGCCGAACTGGCGGACCGGATATTGGCCGATCAATTGCCGGTACGCTTTCAAATTCAACTGCATAAATTTCTTTGGGATGACGCGAGAGGAAAATGATCCGGCGGGCAAAGCCGCCATTGTGTTGTTATCGGGCGGATTGGACTCGATGACGGTTTTAGCGTTGGCTAGCCGGCAGGGCTATGTCTGCCATGCGTTGAGTTTTGACTACGGTCAGCGCCACAATGCCGAATTAGCGGCCGCGCGGCGCATCGCCGAACGGTATAGAGTCGCCGACCATAAGATCTTCAATCTCGGTTTGAACGCGATGGGCGGATCCGCGCTGACCGACAGCGCGATCGCGGTGCCGACCTCGCCGCAAGCCGGCATACCGGTCACCTATGTGCCGGCTCGCAATACGATTTTCTTGGCGTATGCGCTGGGGTGGGCTGAAGTCTTGCACGCCAGTGATGTCTTCATCGGTGTCAACGCCGTCGATTACTCCGGCTATCCGGATTGCCGGCCGGAATTTATCCAAGCCTTTCAGACCATGGCGAATTTGGCCACCAAGGCCGGCGTCGAAGGTCAGCAAATTCGAGTGCATACGCCTTTGATTGCGATGAGCAAGGCCGACATTATTCGGCAAGGTTTGGCGTTGGGTGTCGATTACGCCGACACGGTATCCTGTTACGCCGCCGACGCCGAAGGCCGCGCTTGCGGCGTCTGCGACGCCTGCAGATTGCGGGCGGCCGGGTTCGCGACTGCCGGCGCGGCCGATCCAACCCGCTACCGCAGCGATTAGATGATGCTTCGGCGATCCTGGGCTATGCTATGCCCAGGTTGCATCTAGGACGTGGAGCGTCATCATGCCGAATTCAGCGAGTTCACAATTTGTTGCGGTTGCTTCGATTGCGGCGGAATTAAGCGCGGTCTTGCAAGTCGCCAAGGAGATTTCGTTGGCGGCGGCCAATGCCAAGGCGATTGCGTTTCGGGCCGGCGAAAAGGCCAAGGGTTTCAAGCCGATCACCGACTTCATCAACGAGTTGGCCAAGGATACGATGGCCGTGGTCAACCGAATCAACGCCGATACCTTGAACTTATACCGTTTGACGGTTGCCGAGCAGCGCATGCGGGAGGCCAGTCGACGCTTTGATATGGCGGTGACGGCGGCGGCTGGCGCCCGTCACGTGGATTCGTTGTTACGGGTGCGGGAAACCGCTCGGCGACAGGCTGAAATTTGTCACGGGGAATTTTCGATCCACGTTGACGATTTACTAAGCCAGTTAAGCGGCATCCTCTATCCCGCCAGAGCGGCCAGGGTGATCGCCGCCAACTCGCGCATCGAAGCCTCTCAAGCCGGTGAATACCTGCAGAGCCTGCAGGCCGTCGCCGAGAGTGTCGATCATGCCGCCCAAATCATCAATGAAAAAGTCAACAAGTGCCGAGGCGCGTTAGTCGCGATCAGTGCCGATTATGCTCAGAGCAATGAAGGTCAGCCATGAAGACCACGAAAATTTATGAAGGGGCTCACCAGTGGCTGATGTTCGGCCGCGATGCCGACAAGCCGAGCAATATCATTGATACCAATCAGTACATGGTGCGTACCGCGAATCGTTGCCTGTTGATGGATCCCGGCGGCATCGAGTTGTTCGCGCCCATGTTGGCGGCGGTGGTTCACCATGCGCCGGTCGAGGAAATCACCGATTTATTCGCATCGCATCAAGATCCCGACATCATTTCATCGCTGGGCTTGTGGGATCGGGCCTTGCCCCATGCGCGATTGCACGCGCCGCTACTTTGGGAAGGCTTTCTACGGCACTTTGGTTGCGAGGCGATTGAGTACGTCGCCATTCCCGATCAAGGCGGCATTATCGATCTGGGTGGCTTGCAATTACAGATGGTGCCGGCGCATTACTTGCATTCTTCGGCTAACTTTCATATTTACGATCCGGTCGCGAAGATTTTGATGTCCGGTGATGTCGGTGCCGCGCTGGAGGAAGGCGACACGCCGGTCTTCGTCGAGCATTTCGACAGCCATGTCGAAAAAATGCGTTATTTCCACCAACGATGGATGCCTTCCAATCAGGCAAAGCGGGACTGGATAGACCGAGTCCGCAAGCTGGACATCGAGATTTTGGCGCCCCAGCACGGGCGCATGTTCCAGGGCGACGACGTCAAGCGTTTTCTGGACTGGTTCGAGGCCTTGCCGGTGGGGATTGCCGTATAAAACAAGCATTTGCCGAAAATTGGGTTTATAATCCGCGCCAATCTAGCCCCTGTCGAGAGACGGGGGTTTTTTGTTAGTGAGAAAGGCTGGAGTATCTCATCAAGCATGGCGCAAAAACTTTATATACAGACTAACGGTTGCCAAATGAACGAGTACGATTCCGACAAGATGCGGGACGTACTGATGGCCTCGCACGGCATGGAATTGACCGATATTCCCGAGCAGGCCGACGTGTTGTTATTAAACACCTGTTCGATACGCGAAAAAGCCCAGGAAAAGGTGTTTTCGGCGGTCGGGCGCTGGAAAAAAATCAAGGACAAGCGGCCGGACGTGATTATCGGCGTTGGCGGCTGCGTGGCCAGTCAGGAAGGCGCCGCGCTGCAAAAGCGCGCGCCTTACGTCGATATCGTGTTCGGGCCGCAAACCCTGCACCGCCTGCCGGAATTGCTGAATAAGGCTCGCAACGGCGATAAGCACGTTGTCGATATTTCTTTTCCGGAAATCGAAAAATTCGACAATTTGCCCGAACCCAGAGCCGAAGGCCCGAAAGCCTTTGTATCGGTGATGGAGGGTTGCAGCAAATATTGCACCTATTGCGTGGTGCCCTATACCCGCGGCGAGGAAGTCAGCCGGCCGCTCAACGACGTGATTGCCGAAATTGAAACACTGGCCCGGCAGGGCGTGCGGGAAGTGAACCTGCTCGGCCAAAACGTCAACGCCTATCGCGGCGAGACCGAAGACGGCGACATTGCCGGCTTTGCGCTGTTGCTGCACTACGTTGCCGCGGTCGACGGCATTGAGCGGATTCGTTTTACCACCTCGCATCCGTTGGAATTTACCGACGACATCATCGAGGCCTACTCCGAGATTCCGCAACTGGTCAATCATTTGCACTTGCCGGTGCAGAGCGGCAGCAACCGAATACTGGCGGAAATGAAGCGCGGCCACCGCCGCGAGGACTATCTGGACATCATCCGCAAGATCAAGGCAGCGCGTCCGGGCATCAGTTTGTCGTCCGATTTCATCGTCGGGTTTCCCGGCGAAACCGATCAGGATTTTGAAGACACGATGGCCTTGATCGAAGAAGTCCGATTCGATTTTTCCTACAGCTTCATCTTTAGCGCCCGGCCCGGCACGCCAGCGGCCGGCTTTGCCGACGATGTCGGCATGGATGTCAAGGAAGCGCGTTTACAGCGGCTGAAGGAACGCTTGAACCAGATGTTTATGGCGATTTCCGAAAGCATGGTCGGGTCGGTGCAGAGTGTGTTGGTGGAAGGCATTTCCAAGAAAAATCCGCTGCATTTGACGGGGCGGACCGAAAACAACCGGGTGGTTAATTTCGCCGGCCACCCGCGCTTGACCGGGCAATTCGTCGATGTGCTGATTACCGAAGCCTTACCCAATTCGTTGCGCGGCCGGTTGGCGCCGTCCAGCGTCGAAAAAATCCAACAGACCGCCTCGTGTTGAACAGCTCTCATTATTCCGAAGAATTCACGCTGCAACCCGCCGACGCTCAGCGCCTATCGAACTTCTGCGGCCAACTGGACAGCCATATCCGTCAGATCGAACAGCGTTTGCAGGTCGAGATCGCCAACCGCGGCAACCACTTTCGGGTGACCGGGGTGGATGCGGCGGTGAAGGCGGCTTGCGCGGTGATGTTGAAATTGTTCGAACTGACCGAGCGCGAGGAAGTCACTCCCGAACAAGTCCATCTGAGCCTGCAAGACGCCAATATCGACCAGTTGTTGAAGGCCTTGCCGGCATCGCCGCTGGAGCCGGTGGCGATTCGCACCAAACGCGGCGTCATCAAGGGGCGCGGTCACAATCAGCAGGATTATCTGCGCAAGATTCTGAGCTTTGACATCAATTTCGGCGTCGGCCCGGCCGGCACCGGCAAGACCTATCTGGCGGTGGCTTGCGCGGTCGAGGCACTGCAAACCGAACGGGTAAGGCGCATCGTGCTGGTTAGGCCGGCGGTCGAAGCCGGCGAAAAATTGGGCTTTCTGCCCGGCGACATGGCGCAAAAGGTTGATCCCTACTTGCGGCCGCTCTACGATGCGCTCTACGACATGCTGGGTTTCGAGCGGGTCGAAAAGCTACTGGAAAAGAACGTCATTGAAGTCGCGCCGCTGGCTTTCATGCGCGGGCGGACCCTGAACGACTCGTTCATCATCCTGGACGAGGCGCAAAATACCACGGTCGAACAGATCAAGATGTTTCTGACCCGGGTTGGTTTCGGATCGACGGCGGTGGTGACCGGCGACGTGACCCAGATCGATTTGCCCAATGAAAAAATGTCCGGATTGAAACACGTCTTGAAAGTCTTGAAAGACGTCGAAGGCATCAGTTTTACCTTCTTTGGCGTGCGCGACGTGGTCCGCCATCCGCTGGTTCAACGCATCGTCGCGGCTTACGACCGTTACGAACAAGAACACGGGAAGGAGGGGCGATGAACCTGATCGAGTTGCAGGTCGCGACCGAAGCCCAACATCCCGAGCCTGCACGGTTTCAGCTTTGGGTCGACGCGGCATTGGCCGGACGCGACGCCGATAGCGAAATCGTGATCCGTTTGGTCGATGAAACCGAAAGCGCCGAACTCAACGACCAATACCGACACAAGGTTGGTCCGACCAACATCCTGAGTTTTCCATTCGAAGCGCCACCCGGCGTGGTGTTGGATTTGCTCGGCGATCTGGTGATTTGCGCGCCGCTGATTGCCCGCGAGGCCGGCGAGCAAGGCAAGCCGGTTGAGCATCACTGGGCGCACATCACTGTACACGGCGTATTGCATTTGTTAGGGTATGATCACGTCGACGAGTTGGAGGCCGAGCAAATGGAAGCCTTGGAGATCGAAATTTTGGAAAAATTGGATATTGCCAATCCCTATATGGAGGAACACGAACGATGAGCGATGGTAACCCCCCGAGTAGTCAGCCCCACCAGAAAAGCCTGATCGAGCGCATCGGCCATTTTCTGAGTGGGGAGCCGCAGGATCAGGAAGATCTGCTGGAAATTCTCCGCGAGTCGCAGGAAAAGCACCTGCTGGACTCCGATGCGCTGGCGATGATGGAAGGCGTGATGCATGTCGCCGAGATGCGGGTCCGAGACATCATGATTCCCCGCTCGCAAATGGTGGTGGTCCCGAGGGACGCGGAACTGGAAACCATTTTTCCGTTGGTCGTCGAATTTGCCCATTCCCGTTTTCCGGTCATCGAAGAAGATCGCAGCAAGGTGGTCGGCATTCTGCTTGCCAAGGATTTACTAGGGTGCGTATTGCGCGACAAGAATTTGAAAGTCGAGGACGTGATGCGGCCGGCCAACGTCGTGCCGGAAAGCAAGCGCTTGAATGTGTTGTTGAAGGAGTTTCGTACCGAGCGCAATCACATGGCCATCGTCGTTGACGAATACGGTAACGCCGCCGGCTTGGTCACCATTGAGGATGTGTTGGAGCAAATTGTCGGCAAGATCGAGGACGAACACGACGACGACGAGTCCGAGGAATATATTTCGCAGCGTAACGAGAAAGAATTCATACTCAACGCGTTGACGCCGATCGAAGAATTCAACGATTATTTTTCGGCGGATCTGGAAGACGACGAATGCGACACCATCGGCGGCTTGATTGTCCAGCGCCTGGAGCACTTTCCGAAGAAGGGGGAAAAAGTCGAAATCGACGACTTTTGTTTCGAAGTCTTGCGCGCGGATAACCGCCGCGTGCATTTGATTAAACTGAAGTTGAAATAAAATCGGCGGAGTCGGCCAAGCGGGCTTCGAACGCTTCGGCCGGCAATGCCGGCGAGAACAAAAAGCCCTGGCCGAAGTCGCAGCCGGAATCCAAGAGTATCCGGTATTGCTCTTCGCTCTCTATCCCTTCCGCGACAACCTTCATCCCCAATTTGTGGGCCATTGCGATTATCGCTTCGCAGAGCACGCGGTCGTTCGATTCCGGACCCAGGTTGCTGACGAAGGAGCGGTCGATTTTCAAATAATCGATGTCGAACTTTTTCAAATAGGCCAGCGACGAGTAGCCGGTGCCGAAATCGTCCAGCGCCACCTGGATACCGTGGTCACGAAAGCTCAACAATTGCTCCTTGACATCGTTACTGGCGTCCAGCAACAGACCTTCGGTGATTTCGACGATGATGCCGGCCCCGGGCAGACCCAGTTGCCTTAAGTGCTCCGGCCAGTCGCGCTGGGCGTGGTTGGTATCGTGGAATTGGACCGGGGATTTGTTGATGCTGATCTGGAAATCGGCGTGAAAACGTTGCCGCCATCGTTTGGCGTGTTCGGCGGCCTGCTTGAACACCCAATCGCCGATCTCGTTGATAATGCCGATGTCTTCGGCGATCGGTACGAACTCCGTGGGACTCACCCAGCCGCGTCGTGGATGCCGCCAGCGTAACAGGGCCTCGGCCTTGTATACGCCGCCGGTGGCGAGATCGATTATCGGTTGGTAATACAGCTGAAATTGGTTGTCGCCGAGCGCGCCGCGTAAATCGCTGGCGATTTCCATTCGGGCTTGCGCGGCTTCCTGCATCGAAGGCGTGAAATAACAATAGCGGTTGCGGCCTTGATGCTTGGCGGCGTACATGGCTTGGTCGGCGTTTTTGATCAATACATGGATTTTGTCGCCGTCCTTCGGGAACAGCGTGATGCCGATGCTGGCCGACAAATACGCTACCTTGGCCTTCAATTGAAACGGTTCGGCCAGTTTCTGCAGCAGATTGACGACGATGCGCTCGACATGTTCCGTATCGTCCAGTTCGCCCAGGATGATCGTGAATTCGTCGCCGCCCAGTCGCGCCACGGTATCGGATTCGCGCACGCAGCGCAGCAAGCGTTGCGCGGCATCCTTTAACAACAAGTCGCCCATATCGTGGCCGAGCGTGTCGTTGATTTCCTTGAAACGATCCAGATCCAGGAAAATCAGCGCCAACGCCCGGCCGGTACGATGCGCCTTCTTGAGCTCCTGATCCAGTCGGTCGTGAAACATCCGGCGGTTGGGTAGCCCGGTCAACGGGTCGAAATTGGCCTGAGTCCAGATCAGCTCTTCGGTTTGCTTTTTTTCGGTGATGTCGGAAAACAACGCCACGCGTCGGTGCGGACTGCCGTCTTCGTTAAAAATTGTGTTGACCGTCAGCCACTGTACGAAAACTTCGCCGTTCTTGCGGCGATTCCAGATTTCGCCCTTCCAGTGGCCGCTGGCGTTAATCGCATGCCACATGGTTTGATAAAAATGGTAGTCCTGGCGGTCGGAATTCAGAATGTTGTAATTCTGGCCGATGACTTCCGCCGGCGTATAGCCGGTGATCGCCGAAAAAGCCGGGTTGATGGCCAGGATAGAGCCGAGGGCATCGGTGACCGCCATCGCTTCGCTGCTGTTTTGGTAGACCAGCGAAGCCAGCCGCAATTCTTCGTTGGCACGGCAATGTTCTATCGCGATTCCGGTCAGATTGGCGGCCTGCTCGGTCATTTGCAAGTCGCGCGGCTTGGGTAAAGCCGGCTGGCGCTGATAAATCGTCAGCGTGCCGAGCAACTTGCCGCCGGCGTCTCGGACCGGTTCCGACCAGCAAGAAGCCAGGCCGGCCCTGGCCGCCAACTCCCGATACGGTACCCAGTAAGGATGGCTTTGAATGTCTTCGACAATGACCCGGTCGCCGGTTACCGCCGCGGTACCGCAGGAGCCGACGCCGAAGCCTATCCGCAGGCCGTGTAGCGCGCAATTGTAGAATTCCGGCAGATGCGGGGCCGCGCCGACCAGCAAATGGCTGCCTTCGGCATCCAGCAGCAAAATGGAGCACAACAGCGCCGGGTTTTGAGTTTCAATGCCCTCGACGACGGCTTCCAGAATGTCGGCTAGCGGCATGCTTTTGGCCAGGCGTTCCAACACTCGGTTGTGAGCCCGCTCGCGATCGGCGGCGTGCTTGCGGTCGCTGATGTCGGTCGCGATCCCGATTATGCCCAGCACTTCGCCCTTCAGGCCCAACAGTTTGGTGCGACTGATTTCCAGGCTGTGGCTTTCGCCGTCCACGAAAGTCAGTTGCTCCTGGCTCAAGTGGGGTGCCAGCCCGCCTTCAAGGCAGCGCTGGTCGGCCGTTTCGAAGCGGGCGGCGGTGTCGGTCCCCAGCAGTTCGCTCAGCGCGGGGGTTTGCAAAAACCGGCTTTCCGGGATGCCGAGCGCTTGGCAAAAGGTCTGGTTGACGAACGCGTAGCGGCCGCTGGTATCCACCAGCCAGATGCCGACCGGCGCGTTATCCAGGATCGCGTGTAGTTTGGCTTCGGAAGCGTGTATCGCGGCGATTTGGCCGTTCAGCTGTTCCGCCAGTGCCCGAAACAGTCGAGCTAAATGGCCGATCTCGTCGTTGCGATCGACGGGGATCTCGGCGAGCGGTAATCCCAGCTGAAATTGGCCGATGGCTTGGGTCATCGCCTGTAGCGGTTTGGCCAGCATTTTGGCGAGCAGCAGCGAAACCAAACTGACCAATAAACTCAAGGACAAGGCGATGCGGATGACTTGGAGGCTCAATGCCTTGCTGCCGACAGAGACCACGTCCAGCGGGGTGTACAAACCGAGCACCACGAAACGGCCTTCGCTGGCCGCGCCGAAATCCTGGCGGGCGAAGGCGGCCAGATAGGGGACGCCCAGCGCGCTATCGGCGGTGTCGCTGAGTATCGCAATCCGGCTGGATCCCTCCAGTAACGGCACGGTTCCGGGAATATCGTTTTGAATTCTGACCGGCCGGCCGCGCTCGAAACCGAAGGCCTTCGCCGGATCGGGGTGGATCAGGTAGTCGCCGAAGCGGTTGACCAGGAGCGGGTAACTGTCCGTGCCGTAGTCGGCGCGCAGGCGCTTGAAGAGATCGGCGAGATCGACATTGATGACCACCACCCCCAAAGTTGCGCCGGAGGCGGACTTAATCGGCGTGGCGACGCGGATGGTCGGCTGGCCATAGCCCAAGTGGGTTCCCAGCTCCTGGTTCAGATTTATATCCGAGATGTAAACCTGGCCGGCCGGCAAGGCCGCGGATTCAAACACGTAGGGAAAATGGTTTTTTTCCTGTAGTTGCGGCGCGCCGACGACTTTAACGCCGGATTGATCGCGGTCGGCCCGGACGGTTTCCAGGCCAAAATGCCGGCTATCGATCAGACGGATCTGGCTGTATTCGGGGTGGGTGACCAGCAGACCGCTAAATATTTCGGCGAGACGGGCTTTATCGGTAGCGGGGTCGGCGGGGGGCTCCAATATGGCCTGGTTTAGCGCTAAGCCGGCCAGAAAGCCGACATCGGCAACGGCCGCCTCGAGCGCGGCGTCGAAGCGTTGCGCCGAGTCCCGCGTCGAGGCCAGCAGTTTTTCCTCGGCTGAATCAATCAGTAGCGCGCGACTGCGTTGGTACACGTAGTAGCCGGTCAAGCCCGATGACAAGGTGCCGAATAGGCCCAGCCAAAACGCCAGTTTCAGACCTATGCTAAGACGCATCAAAAGGCCTCCGGCGGGTCGCCGGAAATAATCCGGTCCCACAGCGCTTTTTGGCGCTCGGGATTGCCGACCGGCTCCAGCCAGATCAATTTGGCGTCCGGCGATAGGTCGGCCGGTTGGCTGGTGGTATTGGCAAGACCGTGTCGTTGGGTCAAGTGCGCGCCGACTTGCGGTTCCAGCATGAAATCTATCCAGCGTTCGGCCAATGCGGTGTTGGCGGCGTTGCGGGTGACGGCCCAGCAATCCAGCCAAGCCAGCGCCCCTTCTTCCGGGATGACGTAGCCAATGTCGCCACCGCGCCGTCTTAACTCCTGGACTTGTTGATTACCGTAATTACCGAAAATCAGCGCGACATCGTGCTTCGCATACAGGTCGCCGGCTTCCTCAACCGCTGTGTAAAACGTCAGCACGTTGCGGCGCAGCTCGGCCAATCGGCGGGCGGCGGCGTTCATTTCGGCGTCGCCGAGATTGAAGGGGTGGGCCGCGCCGCTGAGTAGACCGACCAGCGTGAAATTATGGTTGCTGGTATTAAAAGCCAGAACCCGATGGCGGTAAGCCGGGTCCCATAGCGCCGACATCGAACGGGGTGGAGTGGATACTTTCCGGCGGTCGTAGATCAGCCCCATTTCGGCATAGGTGTAAGGTATCGCATAGGCGCGGCCGTTGTGTATCAGTCCGGGGACGGTGGTGAGGTCGCGAAAACGCGGCAGTTGCAGCGCGCGGTGGCCAATCTTGGCGGCGTCCAACGGCACGCTGATACCGGCGGCAATGTAGCGTTGCAATTCGGCGGTGTTGACGGCGAACACGTCGTGAGCTTCGTGATTAAGCTTGTACCACAGGTCGTCGTCCGATTCGACGTAGGTGATTTCCACATCGGCGTCGTGGCGCTTGGAGAATTCGGCGACGATTTCCGGGTCGGCATAGCCGGGCCAGGCTAAGACCTTTAACAAAGGTTTTGCGGTTACCAGCGAAACGGAGCACAGCCACAACGCCGCGATCGAAACCATCCTGGCGAAGCGTTGGCGGGAGCTTAGGAGTGAGACGATAGGCTTCATGGTGACTCATGATACCCAAAGGCGGTCGGAAAGAAAGGTAAATTGTTGGCGAATCGCTCGAAAAACTTGTATTAATCGGTTTTTGTGCTAGCGACCGAGGCTGGCGGAGATATGCCGGCGTTATTCGACAAGGTCGACACGGATCAGGATCCGTGTCGCTTGGGTTTCGGTCGTTTGATTGAATCCGGTCATGCCGCGGCCGACGGCTTGGGTTTGATCGGAATTGCCGGCAATTTCGATCCATTCGCCCAGTTTGGCGCGGAGGGTGGTTTGGGCGGCTTGGGTGGCGATTTCGCCGTTCTGAAACTGATTGGACCAGGGCGAAATTTCCAGCGTTACCTGGCCGTCGCCGGCCAAGCGCGGCACGACAGCGAAGCCGCTACTGGCTTCCAGCAACTGGGTACTGCTCAGCACCGCGCCGCCGTAATTGGAGCCGTATACCGTGACGTTACGGATCGGCTTGATTTCGCCGGTCTTGATATAGGCGGCTTGGCCTTCCGCGGTGCGCAGTTGCTGCTGTTGGCGTTGGCCGCGCAAGTCTTCGGTATTGCCGATCAATCCGCGCAGTTCGACGCGTTCAGGATGCAGCGCCGCCTCGGCTTCGGCGTTCAATTGCCCGGCGGTCTGGCTGGTGGTTTGCAAGACGCTGATCGTCAGATTGCGGACCGGGCCGTCCAATTGCTTGACCAGGGCGCGGATCTCGGCCAGTTTGGCCGGAGCTGTTTTGACGATCAATTTGGCGCCGTCGGCGACGACCCGGTCGTTGCCGTCCAGTAAGGGTTGCAGCAGGGTTTGAATTTCCGCCGCCGGCCGATTGCCCAGCTCGATGATTTCCATCACCGTTCCGTCGGCTAGAACGCCGGCGGCCCAAAGGCTGAGAGCCAGCGTCGGTCCGCTAAATTTCATCGTACAGCGCCAGATAACGTTGCGCGCTGCTTTGCCAGGAAAAGTCCCGGCTCATTGCATTGCGCTGCAACTGCCGCCAGTCTTTTTTATGCCGGAACATCACCAGACAACGTTTGACGGCTTCGGTCAGCGTCGCCGCCGACGTGTCGTTGAACACGAAGCCGGTCGCGGTGCCGTTGGCGATGCTCTCCGGTAGCGTGTCGACGACGGTGTCGGCCAAGCCGCCGGTTTTGCGGACGATGGGTATGGTGCCGTAGCGCTGGCTGTACATTTGGTTCAAGCCGCAGGGTTCAAACCGCGAAGGCATCAGGAAAATGTCGGCGCCGGCTTCAATTTGGTGGGCCAAGGGTTCGTTGTAGCCAATGGTGACCGCGACTTTTTCCGGGTAGAGGCGGGCGAATTCCATCAAGCGGTATTCGTTGCTCTTGTCGCCGCTGCCCAGGAAGATGAATTGGGCGGGTAGTTCCAATAATTCCGGCAGTCCGGCCAGGATGAGGTCTATGCCTTTTTGCTCGACCAAGCGGCCGATCAAGCCAAATACCGGAAGTTCGGCATCGACCGGCAGATTCATTTGTTGCTGCAACGCGATTTTGTTCGCGACTTTGTCGTTCAGGGTTTTCAGGCTGTAGGTCTGGGCGAGGTGGGGATCGATCGCCGGATTCCAGGCCTCGGTGTCGATGCCGTTCAAAATACCGCTCAGTTGCGATTGCTTGTGCGCCAACAGGCCTTCCAGGCCGTAGCCGAATTCGGGCGTTTGAATTTCCTGCGCATAGGTCGGGCTGACGGTGGTAATGCGCTCGGCATAGGCCAAGCCGCCCTTGATGAAGGATAGCATGCCGTGGTACTCGAGACCTTCCGGGTGCCAGAGTTGGCCCGGCAGGTTCAGCAACGTAAACGCGGTGGCCGGAAACAGGCCTTGATAGGCCATGTTGTGGATCGTGAACACGCTGGCGGGATGGTGGGTTTCCAGCGACAGCAGGGCCGGGACCAGACCGGTTTGCCAATCGTTGCAATGAACGATGTCGGGCTGCCAGTCCAGGTAGGCTCGGTTCATCGCTACTTCGGCGACGATCCGGCAGAACAGCGCGAAGCGGTCGCCGATATTCGGCCAAGGCATGCCGTTTTCATCGACGTAGGGATTGCCGGGGACTTTAAAAAACGGTGGGTAATCGACCAGCCAGACCGGTATCTCGCTGCCCGGCAGCCAGGTTTCCAGCAGGTTGACATCGCAATTGTTGACCCGAACCGTGCACAGGTAACGACCGGGTTCGCAATTGCGGATGGCTTGGTAGTTGGGCATGATGATGCGCACATCCTGCTCCAACTCGCCCAGGGCTAGCGGCAGACTGCCGGCGACATCGGCCAGGCCGCCGGTTTTGATCAGTGGGTGGGTTTCGCTGCTGGCGAACAGTATTTTCTTCATCGCTTAAACAAAATCACATTTTCAAAATGATGCCGGCCAGCGGCGGGAGCGTGACGGAGATCGAGTGCTCCATACCCATCCAGGGTTGCGGCTCGGACAATACGCTGCCGTTGCCGGTGTTGCTGCCGTCGTAATATTTAGAATCCGAGTTGAAGATTTCGACGTAGGTGCCGGGCTGCGGCACGCCGATTCGGTAACGTTCGCGCGGCACCGGCGTGAAGTTCAGGATCACGATCAGCTCTTCGTGGGCTGATTTACGTCGATAGCTGATGATGGACTGCTGGTAATCGTGGCAGTCTATCCACTCGAAGCCGGCGTGTTCGAAATCGAAGCGATATAGGGCCGGATGACTGGTGTAGAGTCGATTCAGATCCTTGACCAGGGTCTGTAGGCCGGCATGGTGGGCGTAATCGAGCACATACCAGTCCAACGTGCGGTTGAAACTCCATTCGGTGCCCTGACCGAACTCGCTGCCCATGAACAACAGCTTTTTGCCGGGATAGGTGAACATCATCGTGTAAAGCAGGCGCAGATTGGCGAACCGCTGCCATTCGTCGCCGGGCATCTTGTTCAACATCGACTGTTTGCCGTGCACCACTTCGTCGTGCGAAAACGGCAGGATGAAGTTTTCGGTGAACGCGTACAGCAGGCCGAAGGTCAGTTGATCGTGGTGGTAGGAGCGATGGATCGGTTGTTGCTGCATGTAGCAGAGGATGTCGTGCATCCAGCCCATGTTCCATTTCATCGAGAAGCCCAAGCCGCCGGTCCAGGTCGGCCGGGTGACTTGCGGCCACGATGTGGATTCCTCGGCCATCACCACGGTGCCGGGGTGTTGCTCGTGGGTGACGGTATTCATGTGACGCAGGAAGTCGATGGCTTCCAGATTCTCGTTGCCGCCGTACATATTCGGAATCCAGTCGTTGGCTTCGCGCGAATAGTCCAGATACAGCATCGAGGCCACCGCATCGACGCGCAGGCCGTCCAGATGGAATTCCTCCAGCCAGAAGAACGCGCTGGACAGCAGGAAGTTTTTCACTTCGTTGCGGCTGTAGTTGTAAATCAGCGTGCCCCAGTCGCGGTGCTCGCCCTTGCGCGGGTCTTCGTGCTCGTACAGGGCCGTGCCGTCGAATCGGGCGAGCGCGAAGGCATCCTTCGGAAAGTGGGCCGGCACCCAATCCAGGATCACGCCGATGCCGTTTTGGTGACAATGGTCGATGAAATAACGGAAGTCGTCCGGCGTGCCGTGGCGGCTGGTGGGCGCGAAATAGCCGGTGGTCTGATACCCCCAGGATGCATCGAGTGGATGTTCCGTGATCGGCAGCAATTCGATATGGGTAAAGCCGAGCGCTTTGACGTAATCGACCAATTGCTCGGCCAAGTCGCGATAATTCAGGAAGTTGCCGCGCTGGTCGCGCCGCCAGGAGCCCAGATGCACCTCATAGATCGACATCGGTTGGTGCAGCCAGTCGTGTTGGGCGCGCTGGTCCAGCCACTCGCCGTCGTGCCAGACGTAATGATCTTCGTCGACCACGATCGCGGCGGTCTGCGGGCGGAATTCGAATTGTTGGCCGTAGGGATCGGTTTTGACCAACAATTCCCCGGAATTACGGTTAATGATTTCGAATTTGTACAGGCAGCCGACCGTTAAGCCGGGGATAAAGATTTCCCAGATTCCGCTGCCGCCCAGGCTGCGCATCGGATGGCAGCGGCCGTCCCAGCGGTTGAAGTCGCCGACGACGCTGACGCGTTGGGCGTTGGGTGCCCAGACCGAGAAAGAGACGCCATCTATCCCCGCGACGCTTTGGCGGTGGCCGCCGAGCTTTTGGTAGATATGCCAATGGCGGCCTTCCGCGAACAGATGTTGATCGAATTCGGGCAATACCGGACCGAAGCAGTAGGGATCGTATTGCAGATGTTCGTTGCAGTCCTTGTCGGTCCAGGCCAGTTGATAATGGGGCGGAACGTCGTTGGTGCCGGGGCGGTATTCGAAAATGTCGGTGTTGGGTATGCGAGCGAAGTCGCCGCCGCGGGCTAACCGAACGCTTTCCGCATGAGGCAGAAACACCCGGATGACGGTGTCTCGGCCTTCACCGTGGCGGCCGAGTATCGAGAACGGGTCGTGATGTCTGGCCTCGATGATTTTGACGATTTCCGGATCGAGCGGCAGGGGGGATGGGCTTGGCTTGTTCATGATGCAACGCCTCGGTTATAGTTTTGATTAGGTGGTTGGCAGGGACAGCCTTGCCGGGCAGGATAGCCTACTCGGTAACAAATCGCTTGGCTTTTACTTTTTCGCGAAGAGTAACGATAATGCTCGGACGCGGCAAGTGCCATGCCGACAAATCCGCCGATATGCCCATTCCGGGCGGCCATCGGCGTCGCTTATTTTTTCTTAGAGGATTCTCATGTCAGTCGTCGATACAAATCTACAGGAAAGACGGGTCAACGATTTGACCCGTAACACCATAGCCTTGATTTTGGCGGGTGGCCGGGGATCGCGACTTAAGGACATGACCGATTGGCGCGCGAAGCCGGCGGTGCCGTTCGGCGGCAAGTTCCGGATTATCGATTTTCCGCTGTCCAACTGCATCAATTCGGACATCCGCAAGATTGGCATTCTGACCCAATACAAAGCCGACTCGCTGATTCGCCACATCCAACAAGGCTGGGGGTTTTTGCGCGGCGAATTCGGCGAGTACGTCGATTTAATGCCGGCTCAGCAACGCCACGACGAGCATTCCTGGTATCAGGGAACCGCCGACGCGATCTATCAAAACATCGATATTTTGCGGGCGCGCAATCCCGAATTCGTGTTGGTGCTGGCCGGCGACCACATTTATAAAATGGATTATTCGGTGATGCTGGCCGATCACGTCGCCAACAAAGCCGATCTGACGATAGGCTGCATCGAGGTTTCGTTGGAAGATGCCAAGGCTTTCGGCGTGATGCATGTCGACGACGAGCGCCGGGTGAAATCCTTCGTCGAGAAACCGGATAATCCGCCGGCAATGCCGGGTCGCGACAATACCGCGTTGGCGTCGATGGGTATTTATATTTTCAACGCCCGTTTTCTGTTCGAACAATTGATCAAGGATGCCGACACCAAAGCATCCAGCCGCGATTTCGGTAAGGACATCATTCCGGCCGTCATCGACAAATATCGGGTGTACGCCTATCCCTTCCTGGATTTGCAAAGCGGCCAGCAAAGTTATTGGCGAGATGTCGGAACCATCGACGCCTATTGGGCCGCCAACATGGAGTTGATCGGCGTCAAGCCGGACTTGAACCTGTACGACAACACTTGGCCGATCTGGACCTATCAGGCGCAAACGCCGCCGGCCAAATTCGTGTTCGACGACGACGATAGGCGGGGCGCGGCCATCGATTCGATGGTGTCCGGCGGTTGCGTGATTTCCGGCGCGACGGTACGGCATTCACTGTTGTTTTCACAGGTGCGCGTTAACTCGTATACCACGGTCAAGGATTCGGTGGTGCTACCGGAGGTCAATATCGGCCGGCATTGCCGAATCGAAAAAGCCATTATCGAGAAGGGCTGTCAGGTGCCGGAAGGCACCGTGATCGGCGAGAACCGCGCCGACGACGAAAAACGTTTTTACGTCAGCGAGGGCGGCGTGGTCTTGGTGACGCCGGAGATGTTGGGTCAAAGACGGCATTATGTCCGGTAAAAAACTCAAGCTGGTGCTGTGTTGGCACATGCACCAGCCGGAGTACCGCGACACGCAGAGCGGCGAATTCAAATTGCCGTGGACTTATCTGCATGTGATTAAAGATTACGTCGATATGGTCGCCCATCTGGAGATGGCTCCGGCGGCCAAGGTCGTCGTCAATTTCGCGCCGATTCTGCTAGAGCAAATCGAGGATTATTCGAATCAGGTGACCGGTTATCTACACGACCGGATCGCAATGAAGGATCCGATGCTGGCGGCCTTGGTCGAGCCGACGGCGTCGGCCGATCCGGACCGACGCCTGAAGTTGCTGCGCGATTGTAAAAAAGCCAACCGCGAGCGCCAAATCGACCGTTATCCGGCCTTCCGCAAGTTGATCGACATGGCGGATTGGATTCTCGGGCATCAGGACGCCATCAAATACGTCAACGCCCAATTCGTCTCCGATATTCTGGTGTGGTACCACTTGATCTGGATGGGTGAAACCGTCAAATTGACGGACAACCGGATCAAACGTTTGATTGAAAAAGGGGCGGCGTTTACGTTGCATGACCGGATAGAAATCGTCGAGGTGATCGGCGACTTACTGTCCAAAGTGATTTACCGTTACAAGGCATTGGCCCGCAAGGGCCGTATCGAATTGTCGGTGACGCCTTACGCGCATCCCATCATGCCGTTGATGCTGGATATTGCTAGCGCGAGAGAGGCTATGCCGGACGTGGCCTTGCCTAAATTGTCGAGCTACCCCGGCGGCGAAGAGCGGGTGCGTTGGCACTTGCGGAAGGGGATCAATACCTTTAGACACTTTTTCGGTTTCGAACCGCGCGGCTGTTGGCCGTCGGAAGGTAGCGTCAGCGAACGTACGCTGGCGATACTTGGCGAGTTCGGCTTTCAATGGGCCGCCAGTGGCGGCAATGTCTTGCACAATAGTTTGCGGGCCTCGGAACTGGCCGGTAAAGCCAGCGTACACCAAGCGTTCCGCTTGGCGTCGGCCAGCACGGTTTGCTTTTTTCGGGACGACGGTTTGTCCGATCTGATTGGCTTCGAATATTCCAAATGGCATGCGGACGATGCCGTGGCCGACCTGATTCAGCATCTGGAGAATATTGCGGACTACGAGGCGCGGCCGCCGTTGGTTTCGATTATCATGGATGGCGAGAATGCCTGGGAGTATTTTCCGGATAACGGCTATCATTTCTTGAGCGCCTTGTATCGCCGGCTTGGCGAACATCCACGTATTGAATTGACGACGTTTTCGGAATATTTGCAAGGGGCCGACGCCCAACTCCAGCTGTTGCCGCGCCTGGTGGCCGGTAGTTGGGTTTACGGTACGTTTTCGACTTGGATCGGCGACGCCGACAAAAACTGCGGCTGGGATATGTTGGGCGACGTCAAGCGGGCGTTCGACAAAGCGCTGCTGGAAGGTCGCTTGTCCGATCAGCAGTTGGAAAAGGCGCAAGTACAGTTGGCGGTTTGCGAAGGGTCCGATTGGTTTTGGTGGTTCGGCGACTATAATCCCGGCGAAGCGGTCAGCGATTTCGAAAAACAATACCGATTGAATTTAACCAATTTGTATCGGCTTTTAGGCGAGGAACCGCCCGGCTATTTGGCCTTGTCTTTCACCCAAGGCAGCGGTAGCCCGGCTATGGGTGGCGCGATGCGGCGCGGCAATGAATTTTGAACGATTTCGGAAAACGATTTTTGGGGGTTGGCTTGGATAGACGTCGCGCGGGTGTTCTGCTGCATATCACATCGTTACCGGGGCATGGGGAGTGCGGCGACCTGGGGGCCGAGGCATTCAACTTTGTCAACTTTTTGCACGATGTTGGCGCTACTGTCTGGCAAACCCTACCGTTAGGCATGCCGCACGGCGATGGTTCACCCTATCAATGTTTATCCGCTCATGCCGGAAATCCGGCATTGATCAGTATCGACTGGTTGGTGGCCAGGGGTTGGCTGCAAATGGCGGACCGCTGCAACGATTGCTCGGGTCACGGCGAATTGAGTAAAAGCTGTTTGGTGACCAAGGCGTTTTATGGCTTTCAAGTGTTGGCGGACGTATCGGCTCAGCAGGATTTCAAGCAGTTTTGTCAAGACAAATCGAGCTGGCTGGATGACTTTGCGCTGTTCATCGCGCTACGCAACGTCTTCGGCCACAAAAGTTGGAGCGAATGGCCGGATGCCCTCAAGCAACGTAAGCCGGAAGCCTTGAGCGAATCCCGACAGCTATTGAAAGCGGTCATCGAGGGCATCAAGTTTGAGCAGTATGTGTTCTTCAAGCAATGGGATGAATTAAAAGCCTATGCCGCCGGCAAAGGTGTGCTGATGTTTGGCGACATTCCGATTTTCGTGTCCTACGACAGCGCCGATGTCTGGGCCAACCGTGACGCTTTCAAGCTGAACTCGCTGGGCGAAATGGATGTTGTGGCCGGTGTGCCGCCGGATTATTTCTCCGAGTTTGGCCAACGTTGGGGTAATCCGCATTACAACTGGGTTTATCTGAAAAAGACCGGCTTCAAATGGTGGTTGGAACGGATAGAAGCCCAGTATGAAATGTTCGATATTTTGCGAATCGATCATTTTCGGGGTTTGGAAGCGGCTTGGGAAATTCCGGCCAGCGAAGATACCGCGGTCAATGGTCGTTGGGTGACGGCGCCGGGTGGCGAACTGTTGGCGGCGATTCAACAGCGATTCCCGGCCTTGACCCTGGTTGCCGAAGACTTGGGCATCATCACCCCGGAAGTTGAAGCCTTGCGGGATGACTTTAATTTACCCGGCATGAAGATCTTGCAGTTCGCCTTCGGCGACGACGCGCGTAACCCCTATCTGCCGTGTAACTACCGGCGCAATAGCGTGGTCTATACCGGTACTCACGATAATGACACCACTCAAGGCTGGTTCGACGGCCTAAACGACAGCGACAAGCAGCGTATTTACGACTATTTGGGCTGGTCCAGTTTGCCGATGCCCAGTGCGCTGATTCACGCCGCGTTGGGATCGGTCGCCAACCTCGCCATCATTCCGATGCAAGATATATTGAAGCTCGGCTCCGCCGACCGGATGAATACGCCAGGTACTACCGAGGGTAATTGGCGCTGGCGTTTCGATTGGTCGCAGCTGACCGGCGACAAGGCCGGCCACTTCGAACATTTGATTCGCTTGTTCGGCCGCTGACAGCGCTAATCGTCGTCTTTTTTGGCCGGGGCCGCTGGTATCGGTAATAGCGGAATCCGGTAGTCGGCAATGATTTGCTGAATCTGATCGAAATTCTTGGTAATCAGGTCGTTCAGTAGTTGCTTGCGGCTGTTGTCGCCTTGCCGCACGCCCATCGCGATCGAAAAATCAAAACGCATGTCCGGCGTGGATTGCATCGGTATCGCGATATACGGGTTCTTCGGGTTTTTCGATTGCACGTAGCCGGCCATCGGGCCCCATAAAATCACCATATCGATCTTGCCCGCGCTCAGATCGGCTTCAATTTGCATCGCGGTATTGTGTGCGCCGTCGCCGGTCATGCTTTGATAGGGAATGCCGTAGTCGAGCAAACCGTTGCGTTGCAGCCATTCGGTGCCGGGACCCCGGTCGAACATCGCAATTTTCAGTTTTTCCTGTTTTTCCAGCGGCAGCTGCGTGAGTTGCGATGGTTCGCGGATATCGTCCCAGCCACGGCCCTTGGCGATCAGCAGCACATAGGTCGAATGAAAATACGGTTTGGTGGTATCGGTTAAATCGAAGCCGGCCGGCACGCCCATGATCACGTCGCATTTAAAACCCTGGCCATTTTCGTTTTCCGCTTTTAAGGTGTTGCGGACAAAACCCATCCGTTCCGGAAACCAAGTGAATGCCAATTCCTGGCCCAGTTGTTTGGCAAACAGCGCCGCGATTTTGTTTTCGTAGCCGTCGAGCTCCTTGGTCGAATAGGGCGGATTCAGCGGGTCCGCGCAAACCCGAAATTGATTCTCGTCGGCGTTGCCGGTTATAGCTGAGCAAGCCAGTATTAGTGCCGTTAAGCATCGATTGTAAGTCATAGTTGTCTTCCTTCGTTTTCATGAAGCCACAAAAAAGCCTTGGCCGATTGCTCGGCCAAGGCTTGCTTAACGCGGATCTAACGTTAGATCTTAGTTAGGCAGGGCGAACACGGTCAGTGTACCACCCAATTTGGTGTAGGAGCCTAGGCTTCTGTACGCACCCACCGCACCCAAACCTTCCGAGTTGGTTGATGATGAGCCGTCGTCCAGACCGGCCGCGATACCGATACCTGCCCAGCCACCAATGCCCGACAGAACGCCGACGTATTGTTTGCCTTCGAATTCCCAGGTGTTGACGTTACCAATGATGCCGGATGGGGTTTTGAATTTGTACAATTCCTTACCGGTTTTCGCGTCAACCGCTTTCAGGTAGCCTTCCAGCGTGCCGTAGAATACGACGCCGCCGGCGGTCGCCACGGAGCCCGACCAAACAGAGAATTGCTCTTTGTTAGACCAAGCAATTTTGCCGGTTTTCGCATCCCAAGCAGTAAATTGGCCCAGGTTGGTGGTGCCGTCTTTTTTACCGGTCAGAACATCGGCGCCAGCAGGCATCATGTTCAGAGTTGCACCAACGTAAGGTTGGCCGGCGGTGTAGCTAACTTCAAACGGTTCGTACTCCATGCACAAGTGATTGCCCGAAATGTAGAACAGGCCGGTTTGTGGAGAGTAAGACACCGGTTGTTGGTTTTTCGCGCCCAGCGCCGCAGGGCAGGTACCCACGGTGTTGACGTCTTCGCCGTTGTGTTCGGTAGAGAATTCAGGCACGACTTGTGGACGGCCGGATTTCATGTCGACGTGGGTCAGCCAGTTGACGGATTTGTCGAAAGTTTCAGCAACCAACAGTTCGCCGGTTTCGCGGTCCAGCGTGTAGCCCACGCCGTTACGGTCGAAGTGGACGATGGTTTTGTGCATTTTGCCTTTGACTTCTTGGTCGACCAGAACGGTTTCGTTGATACCGTCATAGTCCCATTCGTCGTGTGGCGTCATTTGGTATACCCATTTGACTTCACCGGTGTCGGCGTCACGCGCCCACAAAGACATGGACCATTTGTTGTCGCCTGGACGTTGTACCGGGTTCCAGGTGGATGGGTTGCCTGAGCCGTAATAGACCAGGTTCAGTTTAGGATCGTAGGAGTACCAGCCCCAGGTGGTGCCGCCGCCGATTTTCCATTGGTCGCCTTTCCAGGTCGCCAAGCTAGACTCGGGACCCAGCGGAGTGACTTTGCCGTCTTGCCAAGTGGTGGATTTACCCGGTTTGATCAGGGTGTCCTTGTCCGGACCCATGCTGTAACCTTTCCACGCCAATTGGCCGGTTTTGATGTCGTAAGCAGCCAGGAAGCCGCGAACACCGAATTCGCCACCGGAGATACCGGTCAGAACTTTGTCTTTAACAACGATAGGGGCGTTGGTGTTGGTCATGCCCAGTTTCGGGTCGCCGTTTTGCACGCTCCAAATCCGTTTACCGGTTTTGGCATCCAGCGCGGTCAGCACGGTGTCGGATTGCTGCAGGAAGATTTTGCCGTCGCCGTAAGCCAAGCCACGGTTAACGGTGTCGCAGCACATCACGGGGATGGTGACGTCGGCATCCATGGTGGGGGTAAATTCCCAGATGACGGCTTTGGTTTTTTGGTCGATCGCGTAAACGGTGTTAGGGAACGGAGTGTGAATGTACAGAACGCCGTTAACAACCAGAGGACCGCCTTCGTGACCGCGCAGAACGCCGGTGGAGAAAGACCAAGCCGGTTGCAGGTTTTTAACGTTTTGAGCGTTGATTTGCGACAGTTTGCTATAACGAGTGCCGGCGTAGTCGCCGCCCCAAGAAGCCCAGTTGGCAGGGTTTTGGGTTAATTTTTCTAAGTCGTCGTTAGCGGTAGAGACAGTTGGTGCAGCAAGAATAGTAGCTACAGTCGAAGCAAGCAGCCAGTTTGTTACAGGCTTCTTCATATGTTTCCTCCTGGTAATCTGCGGATGTACACAGAGTACGATTTTGTGTTGTTAAGACTAATATTAGTTTTAAAGCTCTGTTTGGATGACTGCCCGAAAACGCCCGCTATCGGCCGCTCACAGCCTAGGCTAAGCCACGCCAAGCGCGTAAATTGAAGGATTTTTTCCTAAAAGTCAACCGGAAAAACTCTGGGAATCCCGGTGGGCGGGAATAATCTCAAGCCTGATAATGCCTTAGCTTTTTTGGCCCGCTACCGGTTCCGCAAAGGAAATTCCGCAGCCGCCCAAACCGCAATAACCGTCCGGGTTTTTGGCCAAGTACTGCTGGTGCTCTTCCTCGGCATAGTAGAAGATCGGTGCCGCGGCGATTTCCGTCGTGATAGCGCCGAAACCGGCCGCGCTTAGGCGTTGTTGATATTGTCGTTGACTGGCGAGTGCTTCGGCGAGTTGCTGTTCGGTGTAACAGTAAATGGTCGAACGATATTGGGTGCCGACGTCATTGCCCTGGCGCATGCCTTGCGTGGGGTCGTGCGACTCCCAGAAGACCTCGAGCAAGCGCTGAAAACCGAGCAGGGCCGGATCGAATACCACCAAGACGACTTCGGCGTGACCGGTCAGGCCGGTGCAGAGCTCTTGGTAAGAGGGGTTGGGCGTAAATCCGCCGGCATAGCCGACGGCGGTGGCGTAAACGCCGGCTTGTTGCCAGAACTTTCGCTCGGCGCCCCAAAAGCAGCCCAGGCCGAAGACGGCTTGTTGCATCGCTGGCGGAAACGGGGGATGGAACAGGTTGCCGTTAACGTAATGCCGACTGCCGCTGGCAATCGGATTGGGGCGGCCCGGTAACGCTTGTTCCGGGCTGGGCATCGCGGATTTTTTAAACAGAATAGACATGGTGGGCATCCCGTGGTCGAATCAAAGCATGGCGGGGATTATAATCCCGTCTCGATTTGGATAGGTTTCGGAACGATATGACACAACAAGATTGTTTAAGGCGGTTTCTATTTGAAGAAGCCGGTGCGCGTGGAGTATGGGTCAGGTTGCAACACAGCTTGCAACAGGCCAAGCAGCATCAGTCTCTGCCAAACGACGCGGTTGACGCTCAATTTGGACAGGCGCTGGCGGCGGCGGTGCTGTTGTCGGCGACTATCAAGTTTAAGGGCGCGTTGATTCTGCAAGTTCAGGGCGGCGGCGATCTGCGCGCGCTGGTCGCGCAAGCCAACAACGAGCGGAAGATTCGAGGGCTGGTGCGCGCCCAATCCACGGTAAACGGCGCGACTTTACGGGAAATGGCCGGCGACGGCGGTCGGCTGGTATTGACTGTGGAGTCCGACGCTGGGGAACCTTACCAAGGTATCGTCGCGGTCGCTGAAGACAGTTTGGCCGAGGTGCTGACGACCTATTTTCGACAATCGGAGCAACTGGATACCCGCCTGTGGTTGTTCGCGAATCGCACGCACGCCGCCGGCTTGCTAGTGCAAGCCTTACCCGGAGAAACCGCCGATAAGGCTGATTGGGAGCGGTTGGAAATCCTGGCCGCTACCGTCACCGCCGAAGAACTGTTGAGTCTGGAATGCGAGGAGATTTTGCATCGCTTATTCCACGAGGAACAGGTCAGGCTTTACGAACCTGAACCGGTGGCATTCCAATGCAGTTGCTCGCGGCAAAAAATTGCCGGCACTTTATTTGCGTTGGGACGGTCCGAGTTGGAGGCTATTTTGCGCGAGCGCGACGACATCGAAGTCGATTGCCAATTTTGCGGAGCTCAATACCGCTACGACAGAGTCGATGTCGAGCATTTACTGAACCATTCGGCGGCCGACAGTGGCCTCCCGTCGCCGACCCGGCACTGAGGACGCTATGAATAAAGTGACCCGTATTTTCCGATTATTTCTGGCCTTTGGCTTGCTGTCCACGTTGACCGGCTGTTTGCACTGGCTGCATGCCTATCAAACCTATTTGCAGATGGACGAATTCGACCGCTATTTCGCGGTCACGTCCAAGGACGATTTCACCGTGCATTTCAAGGAGCCGAAGTTGCTGAGCCAGGATTTCGTGTCGCTAGCCAAGCTACATGCCAGCAGCGAGGAGAAACTTGGCGACGGCAAAAAATGGCGCTATTGGTTTCGCAAGATCGACAAGGACAGCAAGCCGATCAATCCTGAAATCAGTTTTTATCTGGATCTGGCATTCAACAAAGACGACAAAATTACCGACTGGACCTTTTCCAATTTGTTTCTACAGATTGCGCCGCCGGAGTTTTTGGAAGCGTCGTTCCGGTCGTTGGGTGGCGCCGAAATCAACGAGGAAAAGCAGCAATTGAAAGCCAAGGCCGACCAGATGGAAAAAATCGCCGCCAAATTGCCGAAAAAAGCCACCGTGGTTAAACAACTGGGTGAACCGCTGGACGTCGAGAACGAAGACCAGCAGGAAATCTACAAATACCACTTCCGGCTGGATGCCCGCGACATTGAGGAAGGTTATGAAGATCGCGCGTTGAGCGAGGTGCGTCTGACCTTCGACAAGGCCACGTCCGAACTGGTCAAGATGTCCGGGCGGTTCGCCGGCTTGAAAATTTCGATTAACTATCGCAACTTTCAGGACGAAGACGAAAAAAAGGTAGCCGGGCTGTAAGCGGCTAGCCCGGCGCGAGCGTAGGAACCCGCCGCGCCGGGCCGCAATCCAACTAGACGCGGGTTTTCAAAATCGCCACGGCCGGCAACTCCTTGCCTTCTAGGAATTCCAGAAACGCGCCGCCGCCGGTGGAGGTGTAGGACACCTTATCGGCAATCGCGTATTTGTCGATGGCCGCCAGGGTATCGCCGCCGCCGGCAATCGAAAACGCCGGGCTTTCGGCAATCGCCAACGACAGCGATTTGGTGCCTTCGCCGAATTGGTCGATTTCGAATACACCGACCGGGCCGTTCCAGACGATGGTGCCCGCGGTTTTCAAAATCTCGGCATATTGCTTGGCGGTTTCGGGTCCGATGTCCAATATCAGGTCGTCGTCGGCCACGTCGCTAACAGCTTTCACTGTCGCCGCGGCGGATTCCGAAAATTCCTTGGCGCAGACCACGTCAACCGGCACCGGAATATCGGCGCCACGTTGCTTGGCGGCCGCGATCAGTTTTTGAGCTTCACCGATCAAATCGGCTTCGTACAACGATTTGCCGACGTTGTAACCGGCCGCCGCGATGAAAGTATTGGCGATGCCGCCGCCGACGATCAGTTGGTCGACCTTGGTGGACAAGGATTCCAGCACGGTCAGCTTGGTCGAAACCTTGGAGCCGCCGACGATGGCGACCAACGGATGAGCCGGCGTTTCCAGCGCCTTGCCCAGCGCGTCCAATTCGGCGGCCAGCAGCGGACCGGCGCAAGCGATCGGCGCGAATTCGGCGACCGCGTGAGTGGACGCTTCGGCGCGATGCGCGGTGCCGAACGCGTCCATCACGAAAATATCGCACAGCGCCGCCATTTTCTTGCCCAGATCCGGATTGTTTTTCTTCTCGCCTTTATTGAAGCGGACGTTTTCGCACAGCACCACTTCGCCGGCCGCGACATCCACGCCATCCAGCCAATCTTTCACCAACCGCACCGGTTTGTCGAGCAATTGCGAAAAACGTTCGGCGACCGGTTTCAGGCTGGAAGCTTCGTCGTATTCGCCTTCGGTGGGACGGCCCAGATGCGACATCAAAATCACCGCCGCGCCACCTGCCAAGGCCTTTTCCACGGTCGGCACGCTGGCTTGGATGCGCAAATCGCTGGTGACTTTGCCGTCTTTCACCGGCACGTTTAAATCCTGGCGGATCAACACGCGCTTGCCTGCCAGATCCAGATCGACCATTCGTTTGATAGACATAAGCTCTCCTTTGTGTGTAATAGTGCCGCTATTATAAAGTGTAACCGGCGCCGGCCGAATAAAAGTCGTCGTCCCGACGGAGGCTTGGACTATATTTGCAATCCATTGCCCTCTTACGCGGATAGATTCATGGCCAAAGCGTTAATTTTTGCGGTGATCGGCTGGCTGGGCGTCTGGAGCGCAAGCTCGCTGGCGCAAGCGCCGGCGACCGACGAGATTCAGGTGCTGATCGACGTGTCCGGCAGTATGAAGCAAAACGACCCGCATAATTTGCGAGTCGAAGCCACCCGTTTGCTGGTCAACTTATTGCCGGACAATACCAAGGCCGGTTTACGTTTATTCGCCGAAAAAACCGAAGTGCTTTCGGTCAGCGATGCGGTTTCGCCCGGCTGGAAGCAGCAAGCCGGTAAGGCTACCGCGAATATTCACTCGCGCGGACTCTACACCAATATCGAGGACGCGATAAAAGCCGTCCTGGACGGCGGGTTTGCGGGAACGGGAAATAAACATTTGATTTTACTGACCGACGGTTTCGTCGATATTTCCAAGGACATCATGGAAAGCGCCGATTCACGGGAGCGCATCCTCAGTGAATGGATACCGCGCTTGCAGCAAATGCGGATCAAGGTGGAGACGATCGCGTTGTCCGGCCAGGCCGACAAGGAATTGCTGCAACGCCTGGCGGGCGAGACCGGCGGTTGGGCCGAAGTCGCCGAATCGGCCGAACAGCTACAGCGGGTCTTCGTCAAGATGGCGCAAAAGGCCGCGCCCAAGGACAGTCTGCCGTTGGCCGGCAATCGCTTCGCGGTCGATGCCAGTATCAAGGAGTTTTCGGTGCTGGTGTTCAAGAAGTCCGGCGCGGCGCCGACCTTGTTGTGGTCTCCGGGCGGCGCCAAACTCGGCAAACAGAGCGCGTCCGGCGACGTGTCGTGGCTAGAGAGCGCCAATTACGATCTGATTACGGTGAGAGAACCTCAGGCCGGCGAATGGCGCCTGGACGCCGAGGTGGACCCGGATAACCGGGTCATGATCGTCACCGATTTGAAGTTGCAACTGGGCGAGTTACCGAATTTCTTAACCGAAAAACAGGGCTTGACCGTCAAAGCGCATTTTACCGATGGCGACCAATTAATCGACAGGGCGGATTTTTTAGCGATGCTGACCTTGCAGGCTACCTTGGACCAGCTGGCGCCGGCCAATATGGCGGAGACCGGTGAGCCCGGTCACTTCGGTTGGAACGCGCTGAATCCGGGGCTTGGTAAGCATCTGCTACGGGTGGTGGCCGACGGCAAGACTTTCCGGCGGGAAATCGTCCATGAGTTTGAAGTGGTGGCGGCGCCAATCACCGTCGAAAAGCAGATCGATATTGCCGCGCGCCGGGTCACGCTGAGCTTGGTGCCCGACGCCGCGGTGCTGGACACGGCCGGAATGTCGGTCAATGTCAGCATCGGCCGCGCCGGTCAAGCGGGCGAATCCAGGGCATTGACCGGCCACGACGGGCGCTGGGATTTGGTTTTGGCCGACCTGCCGGCCGGCGGGAGCACTCAAATCAGCTTCAGCGTCGCCGCCCGTGGCAAGGACGGTAAGGCGTTGGAACCGCTGGTCCCGCCGGTGACGATCGACGACAGCTGGTTTGTCGCCGAGCCGCCGGTTGCCACGGCACTCCCGAATGAGTCGGGCCCGACGGATGGCGCGGAGCATGGCGAACACCAAGCCGAGACCAACGGCGAGAGCGATGGCGAGGACGTTCACGGCGAGCCGACGAGCGAAACCAATTGGTGGCTGGTCGGCGGCGTCGTACTGGCTCTGAACCTGCTGATCGCCGGGATCGGGTACTTCGGTTTTCGGGCCTTCAAACAAGCGCAGCGTCGCAAACAACAAGCTTTATTGGAGAGGTTGGCATGATTCAGCTCGACTCGGTCGTCGTGGTGCTGATGGCGGAAGCCTTGGTGGTATTAACGTTGCTCCTGGCGGTGTTGTTTTTCCTGTCTCGGAGCCGGCGGGGGCGGGAAATGGCGGAGGTCGATCGTTTCATCGATCAAATGGACGAGCAGAGTTTGGTCAAGCAGCATAGGATGGAGCAATTTCTTGCTGAAGATTGTGGCTTGCCGGTCGAAACGGTCGAGTCGGTGTTGGCGGCGGTACTCAAGGCCGAGCGCGCCTTGTTCCAGCAAATATTTCGTTTGTTTTTGCAGAGGGATCTGGCGACGCTAGCCGACATCGAGCGAAAAATCGACGAATTGGCCGAACCTTACCAGAATTTGTTGGCCGATCGCGTCGAGTCGGTAACCGGCGCCGCTGGCCAAGTCGATAAATTGGCGGGCCTGGAAAGGGTTAACCAACAGTTGGTGCGGCAACTGGATACCGCGATGAAAACCATCGACGAAATTTCCGCGGAATATACCCGCGTGTTCAGCGGCAATCAGACCGCGCTGGAATTGGAAAACAGCAGTAAGAAAATGTTGCAAGTGTTCGCGGAAGCCGAACATAGCATCCGAGTCAACGTCTCCGGAGAGCGCGAGAAATAACATGGACGAGTCGTTACTGGTCGTGGTGTTGGTCAATCTGCTACTGGTGCTGTTGATCATTCTGATCGCGCTGATGCTTGCGGCTTGGCGCAAGCGTAAACAGAGTCAGGTCGAACTGGAGCATTTGTTGGACGACATCAAGGACAGGCAAGGCCAGCGTAGCGATCAAATGGCCGCGATGCTGGTCGGCAAATATCGGCTGGATCGGCAAAAGGCGCGGGAGTTGTCCGAAAACCTGATTTTGGCTGAAAAACAGTTTTTGCACGGTTTTTTTGAACAGCAAATGCAACAGCAAGCGGTCAGCGGTTTTTATGACGGTTTGTGCCGCTTGCTGAACAGTTATCTCAGTTCGATGCCGGGTTCCGAGGCGGCCGAATCGCTCGGGGATGAGGCGCCGGACGACGAAAGCGAGCCAGCGCAAGAACCTGCCGACGATAAAGACAAGCCCGCCGCCGCGAATCCGCCGCCGGACTGGGGCGACGTGTTCGATTGAGCTTTTTGAGAGCCACGTGATGACGAATATTTATATCATTGCCGAAGCCGGCGTGAATCATAACGGTGACTTGGACACGGCGATCGCGCTGATCGACGCTGCGGTGGCGGCCGGCGCCGATGCGGTGAAATTTCAAACCTTTAAAGCCGACAAACTGGTGACTAGTGCCGCCGGCAAGGCGGCCTATCAGCGGGAAACCACCGATGCCGGTGAGAGCCAACTGGCGATGTTGCGCAAACTGGAGCTCAAATACGAATTTCACGTCGGCTTGCGCGATTACTGCATCGAACGCGGCATTGAGTTTTTATCGACCGCGTTCGATTTCGACAGTTTGGCATTCTTGGCCGGCGAAATCGGGGTCAGTCAATTGAAAGTACCTTCCGGCGAAATCACCAATGGTCCATTTTTGCTGGCTCACGCCCGGACCGGCAAAGCGGTGGTGCTATCCACCGGCATGGCGACCTTGGGCGAGGTGGAAACGGCGCTCGGCGTGCTGGCTTTCGGCTTCTTGGGTTGGGAGCGGCCGAGTTTGGCGCGGTTTCAGCAAGCTTATGGCTGTGACGCCGGCCAGGCGGTGCTAAGAGAACATGTCACGTTGTTGCACTGCACCAGCGAGTATCCGACGCCGCCGGAACACGTTCAACTGCGGGCGATGGATACTTTGGGACAAGCGTTCGGCTTGCGGGTGGGCTATTCCGACCATACCGAGGGATTGGCGGTGCCGATTGCGGCGGCGGCGCGCGGCGCGGTGTTGATCGAAAAGCATTTTACGTTGGATAGGGGCTTGCTGGGGCCGGATCATCGGGTATCACTGGAACCGGCCGAACTAAAACAAATGGTGGCGGCCATTCGCGCCGTCGAGTTGGCTTTGGGAAGCGCCGGAAAAATTCCGCAACCGGTCGAGCTGCAAAATCGCGATGTAGTCCGAAAAAGCCTGGTGGCGGCGGCGGATATTGCGGTTGGCGAGTCATTCAGCGTCGAAAATTTGGCGGCCAAGCGGCCGGGTACCGGCCTTAGTCCGATGGAATATTGGCGGATGTTGGGGCAAGCCAGCCCGCGCGCCTATCAAGTAGACGACTTGATTTCATGAAGTTGCCGGTGGTTTTACTCGGTAGCGGCGGGCACGCCAAGGTTTTGCTGGACATTTTGCGGCGTCTGGATTCGGACATTCTAGGCGTTACCGATCCAGTCAGGCGGCAAGGCGACCGATGGTGCGACCTTCGCGTCATCGGTGGCGACGAGGCGGTTGCCGCCCATGGCGTTGAAGAGATTTGCTTGGTCAATGGCGTCGGTTCACTGCCGCGCGACGCTGGCACGCGGTCTCGACTTTTCGAGGTATTCGCCGAGCGGGGTTACCGCTTCGCTAAGGTCATCGACCCGACGTCTTTTTTGGCGGGGAGCGTGGAACTGGCGGATGGCGTGCAAGTCATGGCGTGCGCCATTATTCAGGCGGGCACGCATATTGCTGAGAACTCCATCGTAAACAGCGGTGCCATCGTCGAGCACGACTGCGTGATCGGCCGGCACGTGCATATCGCGCCGGGCGCGGTTCTAAGCGGAGGCGTCGAAATTGGCGACGGTACCCATGTCGGCGCCGGCGCGGTCGTGATTCAAGGAATTCGCGTGGGCGCGGGTAGCGTGTTGGGCGCCGGCAGCGTCGTGACGCGCGATGTCGCGGTCCGGCAAATTGTCTATCCGGCCCGATCGCAGCTCAAGGATATGGAACCATGAAACAGCATTGGCAGCAGGTAGTGATAGGTCCGGAGGCGACGCTACGGACCACGATAGAGGTGATCGACCGGGGCGCGCTGCAAATCGCGTTGGTGGTGGATGATGGCGGGCGCCTGGTCGGCGTGGTCACCGATGGCGACATTCGCCGAGCCTTGATTCGGGGTCTGTCGCTGGAGCATGCGGTCGGCGAAGTGATGAACAAACGGCCCAAGGTGGCCAGCGAGACGGACAGCAAAACCCAATTGATTGCGGTGATGGAGGGGCATCATCTGTATCAGTTGCCGGTGGTCGACGAGCGAGGCCGAGTGGTGCGCTTGGAATCGTTGCAGGCGTTGTACAAGCAGCCGGCTTTTCCGAATCCGGTGTTTTTGATGGCGGGGGGATTCGGCAAACGGCTGCGGCCTTATACCGACGATAGGCCGAAACCCTTATTGGAAATCGGCGGTAAGCCGATTTTGGAAACCATCATCGAAAATTTCGTGAAATCG
The DNA here is from genome assembly GCF_057766305.1 of Methylomonas sp. BG-2. NCBI lineage: Bacteria > Pseudomonadati > Pseudomonadota > Gammaproteobacteria > Methylococcales > Methylococcaceae > Methylomonas > Methylomonas sp. BG-2. The sequence continues at coordinate 41,787 of NZ_JBYMAP010000002.1, forward strand.
GGTTTTCGGCAATTCTATATCGCGGTGCATTACCGGGCCGATCAGATCAAGGAATACTTCGGCGAAGGCGAGCGCTGGGGGATTGCCATTCGTTATATCGACGAGGTCGAGCCGATGGGGACGGCCGGTGCGATCGGGTTGCTGCCGGATGATTTGCCGGACGTGCCGTTGATCGTCATGAATGGCGACATATTGACCCAGATCGATTTTTCGCGGTTGTTGGCTTACCACAACGAACAGCAAGCAATTGCGACGATGTGCGTCCGCCAGTACGAGTATCAAATTCCTTACGGTGTGGTGATGCTGGATCAGCAACGGATTATCGGCATTGAGGAAAAGCCTCTGCAGAGCTGTTTGGCCAACGCCGGAATTTACGTACTCGATCACAGTTTGATTACGAGTATCGCCGGGCAAAAAACGTTGGATATGCCGACGCTGTTTAACCAGCAAATCGCGCTAGGCGAGACGGTGTCTATGTTTCCGGTCAACGACTATTGGCTGGATATTGGTCGGGAAGCCGATTTCTTGCGAGCGCAGGGCGAATTCGCCAAATATTTTTGATGACGAAGGTTAAAGGATTTCAAATCGGGGCCGATACATCCAGCGAGTTTGAAAACAAACCTTTTTTTCGTAAATCAACCAAAACAAACAATTCCGGCGGCGGCACAGTTTTCGGATTTTGGAGGGTAACATCATGGCAATGGTAATCAACACAAACGTAGCTTCGTTGACCAGTCAAAGATTCTTGAGTAATACCAACATGTCTTTGCAAACCTCAATGGAGCGCTTATCTTCCGGTTTGCGGGTGAATTCCGCGAAAGACGACGCCGCCGGTTTGGCGATCAGCGATAAGATGACTTCGCAAATCCGCGGTATGACCGTGGCGGTGCGTAACGCGAACGATGGTATTTCAATGGCGCAAACCGCCGAGTCCGGCATGGGCGCGATCACCGACACCCTGCAACGGATGCGCGATTTGGCGGTTCAAGCAGCCAACAGGGCGGCGGTCGGTTCATCCGACAGAGAGAAACTGCAAACCGAATTCAAGCAGTTGGGTTTGGAGATGAAGCGTATCATCCAGAATACCGAATTCAACGGAAAGAAAATTCTGAACGGGTCGTTGAAAAACGCCAATTTCCAAGTCGGCGCGAATACCGCCACCGACAACCAGGTTTCGGTCAACGTATCGGATTTAGCCACGGTTAACAGTTTGAGCGCATTGTTCGGCACGAAATTGTCAATCGGATCAATGGCAAATTCGGGTAACGTCAGATCGGCAATCACGGCGATTGATACCGCGATCAAAAAGATAGATACTTTTAGGTCTACATTGGGTGCGATTCAAAACCGGTTCACAACGACGATTGCCAACTTGAACTCGTCGATCGAGAATCAAAGCGCGGCAAGGTCCCGGATCCTGGATGCCGATTTCGCGACAGAGACATCGAACTTGAGCAGACAGCAAATTCTGCAACAGGCGGGTACCGCGATGTTGGCGCAAGCGAATCAGTCCACGCAAAATGTATTGAGTTTGCTCCGGTAGTTTGGATAGGAAGATTGCGCCCCATGGCGCAATCTTTCCTTTAACACTGACAACATAGGGTGAGCATCATGAATAGTGAAATTTCAAATGTGCTGAAGCTAGCCCCCTTGACTGGTGTGAAAACCGATAAGCAAACGGATGATAGGTCGTTTTCCAGCGCTAGAACCGAGACGAATCAAGCCGGTTCGGCGGTTTCCGCGTTGCAAAGTGATTCAACGGCGTCTTCTTTGAATTCGAAACAGGACGAGGACAAGCAGACCGATACTAAAGTGACATTGGATACGGTAAAGCAGGCCGCCGATCAAGGCAATTCGCTGTTGCAAGCCGTAACCCGCAATCTGCAATTTAAAGTGGACGACTCGACTCAAGAGTTGGTCGTCAAGATTGTCGATAGCGAAACCGGCGATGTGGTAAGGCAAATTCCGTCGGAGGAAATGTTGGCGTTTATCAGGCGATTGCAAGAGTTGGAAGGGCATCAAGGTTCGGTCATTCAGGACCGGGCATAGCGTGGGATAGTGGCGGTTCTTTGAGGAGGGTGTCATGAGTATAGTTTCCACGACAGGTATTGGTAGCGGTATCGACATTACTTCGTTGGTTTCTCAGCTGGTAACCGCTGAAGGCCAGCCGGCCTTTAACGCCATCCAGCGCCAGGAAGACGCCGCCAATACCCGATTGAGCGGCTTGGGTACGTTAAAAAGCGGCTTGTCGGACTTCCAGACGGCGCTGGCTTCGTTAAAAGACGGCAGTGTCTTCAAGACACATACCGCCACCTCCTCGGACGAATCTATTTTGAAGGTAACCGCCGGCTCCTCGGCGGTTACCGGTTCTTACGCGCTGGAAGTCACCCAGCTTGCCAAGGCTCAGAAGTCGATTGCCAAAGCCGAGTTTGCCGATATTACGACCACGACGGTCGGTACCGGCACTATGTCGTTTACCGCGACCTCGGGGGCGACATTCAACCTTACGGTCGACAGTAGCAACAACACCCTGGAGAAAATGCGCGATGCGATCAACAGTGCATCGGGCAATAGTTTTGTCAGCGCCAGCATTGTCAATGTTGATAATGCCGCCGGGACTGGCACGGTTTCCAAGTTGGTGTTGACCGCCAAAAACAGCGGAACCGCGAATGGCTTTACCGTCGGCGGTAGCGATAGCGATGGCAACGACGCGGATGCTTCCGGGCTGTCGCAGTTATTCTCGACGAATTTCGACAATCCTTCGGTGGCCCAGGACGCGATTATTAAGGTGGACGGACAGACCGCGACGCGGAGCAGTAACACCGTCACCGACGTTTTGCCGGGCGTGACGCTCAATCTACAGTCGCAGAAGCCCGGAACTTCGGTCAATGTAGACATCGGTGTGGATAAGGCCGCGATTACCAAGTCGATCAACAGTTTCGTTACCGCTTACAACAAACTGCACACCACCACCAAAGATCTTGGCAAATACGGTGGCAGTACCGACGGTAGCGGCGACGGCAATGGCGCGTTGATTGGCGACGCGACATTACGTTATGTCACAAGAGAAGTGCGGCAAAATACGACCTCGGTGGTTTCGTCGGCGACAGGTAATTACAACTCTTTAGCGTTGATTGGCGTCAAGATTGACAAAGACGGCGTGATGTCGTTGGACAGTACCCAGTTGGACACCGCGCTGGCGGCCGATTTCGATTCGGTCAGCGATGTATTTTCTTCCAGCGACGGCGTTGCGACCCGCTTGGACTCGACGTTGACCGAGTTGTTGCAGTCGGGAGGAAGTTTGGATACTCAACAAAGTTCGCTGAAAAAACAGTTAACTACGTTGGAAGACAGACGGTCGGACGTGCAAGTTAGACTGGATAACTACGAGAAATCCTTGCAAAAGCAATTTACCGCGATGGATGTGCTCGTCGGGCAATTTAACTCAACAGGTTCATTTTTAACTAGTTGGATCAATAACTTATAAACCGGAAGGGGGATTCCCATGTATGTAGATGCCCATAAGAAAGGTGCTAGGCAATATGCCGATGTGCACACTTCCAGCGGTCTGGGAGAGGACTCGCCGCATCGATTGATTCAAATGTTGATGGAAGGTTTCCTGGCCAGAGTCAACTCCGCGAAAGGCGCGATCGCCCATCATGACATGGAGGCGAAAAGTATCTATATCTCAAAGGCGATCGGCATCGTTGGTGGCTTGAACGAAGCGGTGGATTTGGAGCGCGGCGGCGAAATCGCCGCCAATTTGCGTCAACTATATGACTATATGAATATCCGGCTACTGGAAGCCAGCCGGGAAAACAGCGAAGACAAGCTAAACGAAGTGGCGACATTGATGCGCGACATCAAAGAAGCTTGGGATGCGATTGCTTAATGTCAACTAGCCCGCGCGTCGATTTCCTGGCGTGGCAGGGGCGTCTGGAGCAGTTTAACGCCGCTATTAGAGACCACATAGCCCAGGCGGAATGGGAAAGCCTGTCGGTTTTATTGAACGAGCGGCAGGCGTGGTTAGAAAAGCTGGCAACGATGCCGTTGGCCGAATCGGAAAAACCTCGGGTCAAACAGTTTGCGCGGACCGTGGCTGAACAGGACGGCGAGTTTCTAGCGCAGATCGAACAACTTCAATCTCAAGCCAAGACGAATCAATTGGCTTTCGAAAAAGGCAAGCGGGCGCTACGCGCTTATCGCGCTGGTTAAGCCTGCCAGCTTATTATAAAACTAGCAAATCCGACTTCCACGAGAGTTTGGAAAAAACCTTGGCTTGGAGTTGAATTGCTTGCGCTCCAGTCCCGCCTATCGCCACTGCTCGTGGATAAGCGCATTCTTTGTCCTATCGAAACGCTAAATCAGCTTCCCTTGTGACCCAGACCTTCACCATCCGTCGCGTGGCTAAATTAACTATTCATGCATAGCCTGTCGTGTATACGGCAAGGTTACACATACCCAGCGGGTGGCGTGGGTGTTCAACGGTTTTTTGGGGTTTTGATCTTTTTACGTCGCTCTCTGGCTGGTGGCGCTTTGGCGTGTCGTCAAAAAAATGTCGCCGTCCGGCGATGGCGGCAAGCAAAGCGGCAAAAATTCGTTGCCGGTTCGGTTCGATGTTGGGTGTTTTATGAAGTGATGTTTGTTATATTATTGAAAATAATGTAACTTTTTTTGTTGGCATGGAAAGTGATTGAAACTGGGTGGCGGCAAACATGCCTACTTCATTCAGGATAAACCGGGAGAACGATCATGCCATCATCTATGGTCATTAATACGAACATCGCTTCGTTAAACAGCCAAAAGTTTTTAAGCAGGACTAACGACAGTTTGCAAACATCGATGGAGCGTCTGTCCTCCGGTCTGCGAGTCAACAGCGCCAAGGACGATGCAGCCGGCTTGGCGATTGCCGATAGAATGACATCGCAGATTCGCGGCATGACGGTCGCGATGCGCAATGCCAACGACGGCATTTCGATGGCGCAAACCGCGGAGGCGGGGATGGGTACCATCACCGAGACCTTACAGCGCATGCGCGATCTGGCCGTGCAAGCGGCCAACCGGGCGGCGGTGAGTACCGAAGACCGGCAAAAATTGCAGACGGAATTCAAGCAATTAGGCGCCGAGGTCAAGCGTATCATTCAAAATACCGAATTCAACGGCAAGAAAATTTTGAACGGTTCGTTGAAAAACGCCAATTTTCAAATTGGCGCCAATACCGCGGCGGACAACCAAATTTCGGTGACGGTCTCGGACTTGGCAACCGTCAACAGCCTGAGCGCCTTGTTCGGCACTAAATTGTCGATCGGTTCCGACGCGACCTCAAACAACGTTCGGTCCGCGATTAACGCCATCGATACCGCAATTCGAAAAGTTGACGTATTCCGCTCCAATCTGGGTGCGATCCAGAACCGGTTTATGACGACGATCTCCAACTTGCAATCGTCGATCGAAAACCAAAGCTCCGCGCGTTCGCGGATTATGGATGCTGATTTTGCTTCCGAAACCTCGAATTTGAGTCGGGGCCAAATCTTGCAACAGGCGGGAACCGCGATGCTGGCGCAGGCCAACAAAGTCACGCAAGGGGTGTTGCAGTTGTTGCAATAATGCCGGCTTGAGTTTAGCCGTGCATTCGGGATAATGGCCGGCGTGCCTAATAACCGGGGTTCCAAACATGAAACAGGCCGAACAAGGATCGGAAGAGCAACGCTTGGGACCGTTATGCGTTAACGATTTCGGGGAACGATATTATTACAACCTGAATCGGCACGGCTTTGATAAAGTCAGCGCCGAGGCGTTATTCGATACAAAGTTCGGTAAGACTCTGTTCGAGGAAGATGCGTTAAACGTGATAATCGGTACCGATTCCGGCTTACTGCTGCGCTATCTGCAAACCAAGCCGCTACCTAACGGAACCCGCTATCTGTTTATCGAACCGGAGTCGGTGTTAACGGCGCTCGAGGCCGACGGCCTGTTGGACGATTTGGACGAACGGTTGGCTTGTATCGCGATGCGCGATTGGGCGGAAGCGATCGGCCGCTTTAAAATCACCGACTATTTCTATATCGATGCGGTTAGGTCGTACAACGCAATTTGCGCACAGGACGACTATATCGAGGAATACGCCGAACTGAGTTGGCATGTTACCGAGCTGTTGTCGCAATTGCATTGGCAGACCAGCGTCGAACTAGGCGCCGAGGCATTCATCGCCCGGCAGATCCATAATATCGCCGACAACAAATTGCCCGCCAAATTGTTGGCGGGGGCTTTCGCCGGCAAAACCGTGGTCTTGCTGGCCGGCGGCCCGTCCTTGGATGGCGCGCTGTCGTGGGTCAAGGCTCATCGCGACCGTTTGGTCGTTTTTGCCGTTTCCAGGATCGCCCGGCAGTTGTTACAAGCCGATCTATATCCCGACTTCATCTTCTCGGTAGATCCCACCGAACTCAGCTTCGACATCAGCAAGGAAATGCTGGAGTTCGATGAGCGCACCGTTTTCGTCTGTTCCCATCATACGGTGCCGACGCTGTTAAACCAATGGCGCGGCTTGGCCCTGTACTTGGGTGACCGCTTGCCTTGGACCAGCGATCTCAATTGCCCCAATCTGGAAAGCGTTGGACCCACCGTGACGAATACCGCGCTGCAAGTGGCCTACCGGTTCGGCTTCCGACGGATCGTGCTGGTTGGCGTCGATTTGTGTTTCACCCGCGACGGTTTTACCCACGCCAAGGGCAGCAACGAAGCCTTGGCCGGGCCGCGCTTCAATTTGACGTCGCTGCAAGTTCAGACCAACGCCGGTGGCATGGCGCCGACCAGCTGCGACTTCGCTCAAGCGATACACTCGCTGGCGTTGCAAGCCCGCCATCTAACCGCGGCCGGTTGCGAAATTATCAACGTGTCCGAGCATGCCGCCAAAGTCGACGGTATCGGCTATTTAGCGCTTGAAGAACTCGATTGGGTGCAAACAGCGGCCGATGTGGCCGGCATTGTTCAAAGTCGCCTGACGGGTGCCGGCGAGGAAGCCGCGTATTACGCCAAGGCCTTGGCGGATTTGCGTAGAGCGCGGTTTCAGATTCGATCCATCGCCAAACTGGTGGAAGATGCTCGGCGTATTAACGACGCGATGTATAACGAGCACGGCGTGATTGGTGAATACAAGGACAAGCAGAAGCTCGATAAAATCGAGAAAAAGCTCAAGCGCGAGCACCGCCACTACAGCCGCTTGGTGAAGAAATTTGGCATACGTCGCTTCATCAAACTGGCCAAACCGTTTACGGATCAGGATTGGACGGCGCAAGAGGCCAAGCAACTTGGCAATGTGTTTTACGATGCCTATCGTGACGGCGCGGCCAAATTATTGCAGTTGATCGAAGCCTCGATGGATAGAGTGTTGGCGAGGCAACAGGAGTTGTCCCCCCATCCGGATTTTAGCGTTTTGATTGCTCAAACTCTTAAAGACCGCAGTTTTGGACGCGTCCGAATATGGCGCCAGCGTTTTGGCGCCGAGCAAATCCCGGCGACGCTGCAAAATGAGTTGGCCGAACTGGACAGGAGCTAT
>NZ_JBYMAP010000003.1:0-45950 GCF_057766305.1 Methylomonas sp. BG-2
AAGTCAGCCAGATTAAAGTACCGGGCAATTTTGACTGGAACGGCAATTTCGCCTTTGGCGAGGGCCGCGTCAAGATTGCCTCGGATAACTCGTTCTTGTTTTCCACGCTGGATTCCGGGATTTATTACACCCCGTTACGGACGCCGGCTCAGTAAGTCGTTCGCCGTATTGTGCCAAACGGCGGTTTGCCCTTGGGCCACTGCCGCTTGGCACTCGCCGTCGCGAGCTCGCTCAAGCCGCTTATTCAAACACCTCCATCCCCATCTGTCCGGAGCCCTCATGAAAACCACCACTCAGCAACGCGAACACCTGGAAGCTTTGATCCGCCGCGCGGAACGGGAGGCGCAACTGCGGCCCGGCACCTACCGCGCCAAGGTCGGCCTGTTGGCCTTGCTGGGGTACATGGTAATTTTCGGCGTGCTGTTTACACTGTTGGCGATCAGCGTTGGCATTGGCTGGGCGGCGTTGGCCAGCACCACGTTCGCGATTTTGCTGCTGAAGAAAAAGCTGATCGTGGTGATCCTGGGCATGATTTACGTGTTGCTGCGAGCGCTGTGGGTGAAGTTCGAGCCGCCGACCGGCTACCGCTTGACCGCCAAACACCATCCGAAGTTATTCGAGCGCTTGAAAACCCTCAGCCGGCAATTGCGTGCGCCCAGGATTCATCAAGTCATTTTGACGGCGGAATACAACGCCGCCATCGTGCAAACCCCGCGTTTGGGCGTGTTCGGTTTCCCCAAAAACACGCTGTTTTTGGGACTGGAATTGTTGCTTAGCCTGTCGCCCGCCCAAGCCGAAGCGGTGATCGCCCACGAATTGGGCCATTTGTCGGCCGCTCACAGCCGGTTCGCCGGCTGGATATATCGGGTACGTTTGAGCTGGCAACGCATCGTCGCCGGACTGGAGCGTCAACAAAACATCGGCGCGACGCTGATGCGGCGCTTTTTCGATTGGTATGCACCCACCTTCGCCGCCTATTCGTTCGCGCTCGCCCGTACCAACGAATTCGCGGCCGACGCGGTGGCCGCGCGGCTAACCAGCCGTCAAGACGCCGCGCAGGCCCTAGTCAATACCTACGTGGTCAGCGGTTTGGTCAACGAACATTTTTGGACGCCCTTCCTAAAGCAGGCCGACACCCGCGAACTGCCGGCCGCGCCGTTCAAACCCTTGCGCGACTTTCTGAACCGGCCGCCATTCCAGGCCGCCGATTTGCACGCCAAGGTCGCCGAAGCCTTAAAGATCGCCACCGGCCATTACGATACGCATCCCGCGCTGAGCGACCGGCTGCAAGCCCTGCAAACGGAGGCACCGTTGCCTAAAATGCCGGCGGATTCGGCCGCTCGGGCTTGGTTGGATGGCCAACTGGACCGAATCTTGGCGGATTTCGACGCCGATTGGCTGAAACATAACGACGACAAATGGCGCGAGCGTTACCGCTATTGCCAGGAAGGTCTGCAGACCTTGGCGGAACTGACTCAACAAGCGCCTGAAACCCTGAGCGCCGCGCAACACTGGCAATTGGCGGTATTAACCGAGGAGTTCGCGCCGGATGTCGATCCGCTGCCGCTGTTCCAAAGCTATCGCGCCGCCCACGCCGATGCGGACGCCGACTTCGTGATCGGCCGGCTGTTGCTGAAACGCGATAACAGCGCCGGCATCGCGGCCATCGAAGCCGCCATCGCCGCGAAACCGGAATTGACGCTGGAAGGTTGCCGTTGGCTGGACTATTTTTACCGGCGGCGCGGCGACGAAGCCGCCGCCGACCATTGCCTGCAACGAGCCGAGCGGCAGATGGACATCAACCGGGCGGCCGGCCTGGAGCGGGAAACCTTGACCCGCAACGACGCGTTTGCCAAACCGCACGCGGACCAAGCCACGCTGGCGGCAATCCGCGCCGCCGCGGCCGAAGTGGCCGGCGTCAAACGCGTTTGGCTGGCGGAGAAGCCGATGCGGCACTACCCCGACGCCAAGACTTACGCCGTGGTGTTCGCCAAATCAGCCTTCGCCAACGAGAAGAAATTGACGCAACAGCTGCTGGAGCGTCTGGCGCTGCCGCACACGCTGTTCGTTCTAGCCAAGTCCGGGCGGCATGCGGCGATCGCCAAGCGCGCGGTCAAGGCCGGAAGTGAGATATACCGACGGTAGCCGGCGAGGAATGCGCTGGACTTCGGGTTTGTTTGCCGCTGACGGCAGGCTGTTTCGGCACGGCTTCGCTGGCAGTTGGGGCGCGCGAAATGATGTTGGACACCGCGTGTCTCGACTGCTCGGTGGTTTAGTGGGGTTGCTTAACCCCGGCGGACTGGAAAAACTAAAATAGCAGGCAACTTCCTTTTCCCGTTTTAAAGGGTGTCTTACAATGGCGCCTTAAATGCCGTCGGCACAAACCCAGCCAGCCTGAGATAATAAACGCTTCGTTGTTTCGCTGTACTCGCCGTCCGTGTCCCCAAAACTCAATCCGCAACAACTCGCCGCCGTCAAAACCATCGATCGTCCGTTATTGGTGCTGGCCGGGGCCGGCAGCGGCAAGACGCGGGTGATTACCGAGAAGATCGCCTATCTGGTGCAGCAGGGCACGCCGGCCCGGCATATCGCGGCGGTGACCTTCACCAACAAGGCGGCGCGGGAGATGAAGAGCCGGGTGTCCAAATTGCTGGACGACAAGCAAAGCCGAGGCCTCAGGGTGTCGACCTTTCACTCGCTGGGCCTGGATATTCTGCGCGCCGAATACAAGACGCTGGAGTACAAAGCCAGCATCAGCCTGTTCGACGAGCAGGACCGGCTGAGCTTGCTGAAAAATCTGGTCAGCCATGGCATCAAGGATTGCGACGAGGATCAGATCGACCAATACAACTGGCAGATCGGCCAGTGGAAGAACGCCTTCGTTACACCCAAGCAGGCCCTGCATTTACCCGACGCCGCCCTGCAGGCGCCGGCCAGGCTATACGAGGCCTACACCCGCAGCCTGAAAGCCTACAATGCGGTGGATTTCGACGACCTGATTCTGTTGCCGGTGCTGCTGTTTCAGCAGCATGCTCAGGTTTTGGAAAAATGGCAGAACCGGATTCGCTATCTGCTGGTGGACGAGTACCAGGACACCAACATCACCCAATATCAGTTGGTGAAACTGTTGGCCGGCAATCTGGGCCGCTTTACCGTGGTCGGCGACGACGATCAATCGATTTACGCCTGGCGCGGCGCCCAGCCGGAGAATCTGGGCCAGTTGCAAAAGGATTTCGGCCGCCTGCAGGTGATCAAATTGGAGCAGAACTACCGCTCCGCCGGGCGAATCTTAAAGGTCGCCAACCATCTGATCGCCAACAATCCGCACACCTTCGAGAAGAAATTGTGGAGCGAGCTGGGTTTCGGCGACCCACTGAGGGTGCTGAGCCATAAGAACGATGTCGCCGAAGCCAAGCAGATCGTCGCCGAAATCGTTCACCACCGTTTCAAGACCGGCGGCTCCTACGGCGATTACGCGATTCTGTATCGCGGCAATCATCAGTCTCGGCTGTTCGAGAAGGAATTGCGCGAGAATAACGTGCCCTATTTCATCAGCGGCAGCGCCTCGTTTTTTTCCCACGCCGAGATCAAGGACGTGCTGGCCTATCTGCGTTTGTTGGTCAATCCCGGCGACGACGCGGCGTTTTTGCGGGTGATCAACACGCCGCGCCGCGAGATCGGGCCGACCACGCTGGAAAAACTCGGCGCCTACGCCAACGAGCGCCATATCAGTCTGTTCGACGCCTGCGGCGAGTTCGGCTTGCAGCAGCGCATCTCCGAGAAGTCGGCCCAGCGCCTGCAAAAGTTTTGCGAGCTGGTCACCACCACCGCCCGCGAAGTGGAAAGCGGCGATACCTTCAAGACCATCCATCGCCTGCTCGAGCAGATTCATTACCAGTCCTGGTTGCAGGAAAACAGCAAGACGCCGGCGGCGGCCGAACGGCGAATGAAAAACGTGCTGGAGCTGGTCGAATGGCTGGAACGCATCGCCGGCAACGAGCAGGGTTCCGATAAATCCTTGTCCGAAGTCATCGCCAAGGTCATGCTGCTGGACATCCTCGACCGCAACCAGGAAGAACAGGCCGGCGACCAGGTCAGCCTGATGACGCTGCACGCCGCCAAGGGCCTGGAGTTTCCGCATGTGTTCATGATCGGCATGGAAGAAAACCTGCTACCGCACCAGAACAGCATAGAGACCAACAATATCGAGGAAGAGCGTCGGCTGGCCTATGTCGGCATCACCCGCGCCCAGCGCAGCTTGACCTTCAGCTACTGCACCCACCGCAAGCGCTACGGCGAAATGGCCGAATGCGAACCCAGCCGGTTCTTGGCGGAATTGCCGGAAGAGGATCTGGAGTGGGCCAATAAGAAACAATTGGCCCCGGAAGAAAGCAAACAACGCGGCAAGGCTAATCTGGCCAGCTTAAAGGCGATGCTGACCTGAGCGGTCGGCATCGCCTCCGATTGTTACTGCAGCACGACGAAAAATGCCTCGCCGCCGCGTTGCAGATTGACTAGCAGCGGGGCATTCGGATTGACGACCTGTTTAATTTCGTCGAGGTTGCGCACCCGGTAGCGATTGGCGGTGACGATGATGTCGCCGGGGCGTAAGCCGGTTTTCCAGGCCTTGGAGTTTTGCTCGACCTTCTCGATCAGCACGCCTTCGACCTGATCTTTGGGCGTCACGCCCAGCGCCGCGCCGCTCAGAGTCGGATGCAATTTTTCGCCGGCCAGTTGCGGCCGCTTGGGCTTGCCTATCGTGGCTTGCAGACTCAAGCGCTCTTCGCCGCGCACCACCTCCAGATTGGCGGTGTCGCCGATTTGCAGCAAGCCGACCGCATTGCGGATCTGCGCGCTGCCGCCCTTGACGTCCTGACCGTTGATGCCGACGATGATGTCGCCGGGCTCCAAGCCGGCTTTCTCGGCCGGCGAACCGGCTTCGACCCGGCTGACCACCGCGCCGTGCTGGCTTTTTAGCGAAAAGGCCTTGATCAGATCCGGCGTTAAATCCTGAGTGGTCACGCCGAGCAGGCCGCGGCGGACTTCGCCGTGCTGCACCAGCGACTCCATGAGGCGCATCGCCATATTGGACGGAATCGCGAAACCAATACCGACGTTACCGCCGCTGGGCGCCAGAATCGCGGTGTTCATACCGACGAATTCGCCGCGCAGGTTGACTAGCGCACCACCGGAGTTGCCGGGATTGATCGAGGCGTCGGTCTGAATGAAATCTTCGTACCCTTCGATGCCCAGCCCGGAACGGCCCAAGGCGCTGACGATGCCGGAGGTCACGGTTTGGCCCAGGCCGAACGGATTGCCGATGGCTACCACGAAGTCGCCGACCTTGAGCTGGCCGGAGTCGGCGACTTTCAACGCGGTCAGGTTGTCGGCCGGAATCTGGATAACCGCTACGTCGGCTTCCGGATCGGCGCCGAGCAATTTCGCGTTCAATTGCCGGCCGTCGGCCAAGGTCACGGTGATCTTGTCGGCCTTGTCGATCACGTGATTATTGGTCAGCACATAGCCTTGATCCTTATCGACGATGACGCCGGAACCCAGACTGTTTTTTTGTTGCTGGCGCGGGTTGTTGGGAATGTTGAAGAAGCGCCGAAACACCGGATCGTTCATCAACGGATTTTCTTGCATCCGCACGTTGGTGGATGTGGAAATGTTCACCACGGCCGGCATGCTCTGTTCCAGCATCGGCGCCAACGACGGCAGCGTATTGCCGTCGACCTGGCCAGGTAGCGCGGCCATGCCCCCCGCGCTATGGAGACCTATCGCTAAAATCAGTAACAATCGGGTTATCTTCATCTTGGTTTCGAGTTTTAGGCGGTTAAAAATGCCAGCATGGACAAGCTGGATGACGAAATGTTTCTATCAGCCTATAAGTAATAATGTTCTATCATAATTCAAGTGCATCCGACGCAACCCCTCCACTTTTTATCCGCAACTCACCCGTGGCAGTCGATATCCATTCCGCCGAAGGCCGGGTCATCCGGCAATTGATACCGTTGTCGACGCTGCCGTTCAACAAGTTCGAGGAGTTGTGCGGCCAGGTCGAGATCGAGCAGGCCGAGGTGGGCGACTATTTGTTTCGCTACGGCGAGGATCGTAACGATCTGATTTATTTGATCGACGGCAGCGTCACGCTGCAGACCGACGAGTTGACGATAGAGACGATCAAGGCCGGCGGCACGTCGGCCCGCTTCGCGCTGGCGCATCAGATCCCTCGAAAAGTCAACGCGCTCGCGGATAGCCGGATTCGATTTTTACGCTTGAGTGCTGATATGATCAAGGCCGCGCAAGAGCTGCCGTACGAAGAAACCGAGAGTTATATGATAGTTGACGATGTCGAGGAAAACGACGACTGGATGACGACGTTGTTGAAGTCTCCGGTGTTTCGCGCGTTGCCTCCGGCCAATTTGCAAAAAATTTTGATGGGTTTGCAGGAAGTCCGCTTCAAACCCGGCGATGTCATAGTCAGACAAGGGGACGTCGGTGATTACTATTACATCGTCAAGAAAGGCCAGTGCCTGGTCAGCCGCAAGCCGGCCCCGAATGCCAAGGACATTAAACTCGCGCAGCTGGGCAATCAGGACACCTTCGGCGAGGATGCCCTGATTTCCGGCGAACCTCGCAACGTTTCGATCACCGCGTTGACCGAGGTCTCACTGCTACGTCTGGCCAAGGACGCCTTCATCACGTTGATCAAAACCCCCACCCTGAAGTACATCGATTATTACGAGATGCAGGATCTGGTGGCCAAGGGCGCCGATTTGATCGATGTGCGCGAGCCGGACGAATATCGGCGCGGTCATTTGCCGTTTAGCATCAACGTGCCGTTTTACTCTTTGCGGATGCAAATCAAGACGCTGAATCGCCAACACCCCATCGTGGTGGTGTGTCAAAGCGGCCGTATCAGCGCCACCGCCGCGTTCATCCTGCTGCGGCACAAATTCAACGCCTTGATCCTGAACGGCGGTTTGGACCAGATCGATCCCGGCCAGTTGAAAACCGCCTCGTCATTTCCGATCGACGACGGCGTTGAAACCAGCAATTTCATCGACGCCACCGGCAGCGAACCGCAACCGACCAGCAGTTTGCCGGCGACTACCCAGGTATCGTTCGCCGAAACGTCGTCGCTACAAGACGACACGGTGCGCATGCGCCGTTTGTTGCAGCAACTGAAGACCAAATACAATATTTTGGATGCCGAGAAAAAGGCTTTGGAAATGAAGTATTTGGCACTGGCCAAATACACTGAAGCGTTGAAGGCCGAGCTGGCCGAATTGAAAAAGCCGCGCTAGGCGGGCCGACGATGCGACGGCATCGGGCCCAGTCCAGCGGACGGGAAGCCTTTATTTAATTTTGGCTTCTTTATACATCACATGCTTGCGAACGACGGGATCGTATTTTTTGATCTCCATTTTTTCGGGCATGGTTTTTTTGTTTTTGGTGGTGGTATAGAAATGGCCGGTGCCTTCGCTGGATACCAATTTGATTTTGTCGCGCATGATCAGTCTCCTTAAACTTTTTCGCCGCGTTTGCGGATGTCGGCCAACACTGAGTCGATGCCGTTTTTATCGATGATGCGCATGCCTTTCGGCGATACTCTCAAGCGGACCCAACGGTTTTCGCTCTCGACCCAAAATCTATGGTAATGCAGATTGGGCAGGAAGCGGCGTTTGGTGTGGTTCATTGCGTGCGACACGTTATTGCCGCTTAGCGGGTTTTTACCTGTTACTTGGCATACTCTGGACATGACTACCTCAGTGCGAGCTTTTAATTCAAAATAGCCGCGCTTTATATCAAAAAAACTTAAGGCGGTAAACCACAGCCCGGAAAATAAATTTGGTAGAATCGGTCTTATTTTCTCCGGTTTTCCCCGCGAAAGGACAGGAATGGCTATCAAACTCGGCATGGTCATGGACCCCATGGACCAAATCAACATCAAGAAAGACACCAGTTTCGCAATGCTGCTGGAAGCCCAGGCGCGCGGCTGGGAATTGCATTATCTGGAATTGGCCGATCTGTATTTACGCGATGGACATGCTTATGCCCGCAGCCGCTTGTTACGAGTCGAGCGCCACGAAAACCGGTGGTTTGAATTTCTCGGGGAACAAAAGATAGAGCTGGCCGAGCTGGATGCGATCATCATGCGTAAGGACCCGCCCTTCAACCAGGAATACATCTACGCGACCTATATGCTGGAACAGGCCGAGCGCCAGGGCGTTTACGTGGTCAACAAGCCGCAATCGCTGCGCGACGCCAACGAAAAAATGTACACGGCCTGGTTCCCGCAATGCTGCACCGATACCTTGGTGGCTCGCGAGCGGCAACGCATCCGCGAATTCCTGGCCGAACACCGCGAAATCATTCTGAAGCCGCTGGACGGCATGGGCGGCGCATCGATTTTCTACGTCCGCGAGGGCGACCCCAACCTCAGCGTGATTCTGGAAACGATGACCGACCACGGCAGTCGCTTCATCATGGCGCAAAAATACCTGCCGGAAGTCAGGGACGGCGACAAACGCATTCTGATGGTCAACGGCGAGCCGGTGCCTTATTGCCTGGCCCGTATCCCGGCCAGCGGCGAAAGCCGGGGCAATCTGGCGGCCGGCGGCCGCGGCGAAGGTCGCGAACTGAGCGCCAGGGACCGCTGGATCGCCGAACAAGTCGGCCCGGTTTTGCGCGAAAAAGGTCTGATTTTCGTCGGTCTGGACGTGATCGGCGACTATTTGACCGAGGTCAACGTGACCAGCCCAACCTGCGTCCAGGAGCTGGATAAGCAGTTCGGCATCAATATCAGCGCCCAGCTGATGGACCATATCGCCGCCAAGGTATCCGCCTGAAATGTCCGTACCGTCATTGACGCCAACGCCGTTATCTCAAAGCGACACGCTAATCACCGCGCTATTCGTCGCGGCGATCATTCATGTCGCTATCCTGCTGGGCGTCAATTTCACCGCGCCGCATCCGCCCAAGGCCGACAAATCGATCGAAATCACGGTCTCGCACGCGCCGGCCAAGCAGGCACCCAAGGACGCCAAATATCTAGCAGCCGACCACCAAAACGGTGCGGGCCGCGAAACTCGCAAGCCTGCGACAATTCCACAAAGTCTACCGAGAGCCGAACAAACCGAAAGCCAGCCGCGGCCCAAAGCCGCGGTCACGCCGGCGGCACCGCATCCCAAGCCCGTCGTGCAAAAAGTCCTGACCCAGGTCCAAGCGCCGGTCAAGGTCGAATCGCGGCCCGAGCAACCGGTCGAAGCAGAACAGGTGGCCGAGCCGCTCGAGGACAAGCCGAAATTGTCGGCCGAAGCCTTGCAACAGCAGATCGCCCAACTCGGCGAACGCATCCGGGCCAACCAGCTCAGCGCCGAAAACACCAAGATCAAGTTCGTCAACGCCATCAGCACGCATAAATATCTGGCGGCGCAATACGTCAAGGATTGGGAGGAGAAGGTTGAGCGCACCGGCAATCTGAATTATCCTGAGGCCGCGCGTAAAGCCGGCTCCCAGCAAATGCTGACCATGGATGTCGGCATCAACGCCGACGGCAGCATTTACAGCATGCGCATCGTCCGATCCTCCGGCAACCCGGCCTTGGACGATGCCGCCAAGCGCATCGTCAAGATGAGCGCGCCGTTTGCGGAACTGCCCGAGGAATTGATGCGCGAAGTGAACGTTTTGGTAATAACCAGAGTCTGGAAATTTTCAGACGAAACCGGGATGACCGCCCGCTAGCCCAACAGTATTCCCATGACAGACGCGACCTATCTCAATAATCAGTTTTTGATCGCCATGCCCAGCTTGGCCGATCCGCACTTTTTTCATACCGTGACCTATCTATGCCAGCACAACGACGAAGGTGCGCTGGGCATCGTCATCAATCGACCGACCGGTATGAAATTGCGCGACATCTTCGAACAAATGGGCATCGATTGCGACCTGAACGACGTGCTGGAAACGCCGGTGTTCGCCGGCGGGCCGGTGCAGCAGGAACGCGGTTTCGTCATCCACAGCTATTGCGAACAACACTGGGATTCCAGCATTCCGACCGCCGAGAATATTACGCTGACCAGCTCGCGCGACATTCTCGAAGCAATCGCCAAGGGCAAGGGGCCCAAGGATTATCTGATTGCGCTCGGCTACGCCGGCTGGGGTAGCGGCCAACTGGAAAAAGAAATCGTCGAAAATGCCTGGCTGAACACCCCTTCCGGCGAAGCGATCTTGTACCACACGCCGATCAGCCAGCGCTGGAACGCCGCCGCCAGCCAACTTGGCGTCGACATCAATCGCCTGACCACGCCGGCCGGCCATGGTTAACCGCGACCCCTTGGCCGCCAAACTGAGCAGCGACACTTATCTGGGCTTTGACTTCGGCAACAAGAAAATCGGCGTCTCGGTCGGTCATGCCGGTACCGGAATCGCCAGTCCGTTATCGACGTTGCGCTCGATTCAGCAAGTTCCGGACTGGCAGGCCATCGGTAAATTAATTACCGAATGGCAGCCGGTCGGTTTGGTGGTCGGCATTTCCCGTCAGCAGGACGGCGGCGACAATGTGATTACCCCTCGAATGCGGAAGTTTTGCCGGCAACTGCACGGCCGCTACCAACTGCCGGTTCACCAAATCGACGAAACCCTGACCACGTTCGCCGCCAAGCAAATGCTGTACGACGACCTGCAAGTCAGCGCTGCTAAACTATGGGCCGTGCAGGATCAACTGGCCGCCCAAATCATTCTACAAAGCTGGTTCGACCGCTAATCGCGGCCGATGCCGGCCCGGTTCTTTCTTCACTGGCTTTTTCTATAATAATTACAATCCAACCGCCAACAGCCATGTCAACCGCTACTTTAAACATCGACGTATTACTCGACGCGCTGGAACTGGCGATACGCCAGCAAATCGCCGAACGCAAGCTGCAAAACCCGTTGCTGATCGGGATTCATAGCGGCGGCGCCTGGATTGCCAATCACATGCACCGTCGCCTGGGCGGCGGCGAACCGCTGGGCTTGCTGGACATCACCTTTTACCGCGACGATTTTTCGCAAATCGGCATGCACCCCAAGATCAAGACCAGCCAATTGCCGCCGCATCTGGAAGGCCGCGACATCATTTTGATCGACGACGTCTTTTACACCGGCCGCACCGCCCGGGCCGCGCTGAACGAAATCTTCGACTACGGTCGGCCCAACCAAGTGGTGTTGGCGGTGTTGATCGAACGCGACGGCCGGCAGATTCCGCTGCAACCGGACTGCCGGGGTGTCCGCATCGATTTGTCGGGCAATCAACGCATCAAACTGACCGGCCCGGAACCGTTGGGCATCGAGATTCAAACCCCTTGCGGAGTCACTGCATGACACGGCATTTGCAGCTCAACGAGCAGGGCAAGCTCAAGCATTTTCTGTCCATTGAAGGTCTGAGCCGCGAACTGTTGACCGAGATCCTGGATACCGCCGAATCCTTCGCCGGCATGTCCGAACACCAAGTCAAAAAAGTGCCGCTGCTGCGCGGCAAGACCATCGTCAATCTGTTTTTCGAGAACAGCACCCGTACCCGCGCCACCTTCGAACTGGCCGCCGCCCGGCTGTCGGCCGACGTGATGAACATGAACATCGCCACCTCGTCGACGGCCAAGGGCGAAAGCCTGCTGGACACGATACATAACCTGGAAGCGATGCACGTCGATATGTTCGTGGTCCGCCACGCCTTGAGCGGCGCCGCTCATTTCATCGCGCAGCATGTCGCGCCGCATATCAGCGTGATTAACGCCGGCGACGGCCAACACGCGCATCCGACCCAAGCCATGCTGGATATGTACACGATCCGCCAATATAAAAAGCGTTTCGAGGGCCTCAAAGTCGCCATCGTCGGCGACATTCTGCATTCGCGGGTGGCCCGCTCGCAAATCGTCGCGCTGAATACGCTGGGCGTTGCCGAAGTCAGGGTCATCGCCCCCAAAACCTTGTTGCCGGCTCAGGTCGCCAGCATGGGCGTCGTCGCCGTGCACGACATGGACCAAGGCTTGAGCGACGTCGATGTCGTCATCATGCTCAGATTGCAAAAGGAGCGTATGAACTCGGCCTTTTTACCCAGCGAAAGCGAATTTTTCCGCTGCTTCGGCTTGACCGAAGCCAGGCTGCAACGCGCCAAGCCGGATGCCATCGTCATGCATCCCGGCCCGATCAATCGCGGCGTCGAGATTGCCTCCAGTGTCGCCGACGGTCCCCAGTCGGTGATTCTGCAACAGGTGAGCAACGGTATTTCGGTGAGAATGGCGATTATGTCGATGACGATGTCCGGCCAGGGAGGAACGGCGTGAACAAGCTATTGATCAAAAACGGGCGAGTGATCGATCCGGCCAATCGAATCGACGCCCAAGCCGATCTGGCGATCGCGGACGGCAGGATCGTCGGCTTGGTCGGCGACGATTTCAACGCGGATCGGGTGATCGACGCCGCCGGCCAAATCGTTTGCCCTGGCTTCGTCGATATGAGCGTGCGACTGCGCGAACCGGGCCAGACCCAGAAGGGCAATATACTCGGTGAATCGCGGGCCGCGCTGGCGGCCGGGGTTACTTCGCTGTGCCTGCCGCCGGATACCCAGCCGGTCATCGATACTCCGGCCGTCGTCGAATTCATCAAGGACAAGGCCGAAAAAGCCGAGTATCCGCAAATCCACCCGGTCGCGGCCTTGACGCAACGTTTGGCCGGCAGCGAGCTGAGCACGATGTTCGCGCTGAAACAGGCCGGCTGTATCGCGGTCGGCAACGCCAGCGCGCCGCTCGCCAATCTGCTGATTCTGCGCCGGGCGATGGAATACGCCGGCAGCCACGGCTTGCTGTTGATGTTCCGCGCCAATGAAGCCTCGCTGAGCGGCAAGGGCTGCGCCCACGAAGGCGCGGTCGCCAGCCGCTACGGCCTGCCGGGCATACCCGAGGCCGCCGAATCGATCGCGCTGGCGCAATGCCTGGAGCTCGCCGAATTGACCGGCTGCCGGGTGCACATCAGCCAGGTCAGTTGCCGGCAATCGGTGATCAAAATTCAGCAGGCCAAAAAATACGGCTTGAACGTATCCGCCGACGTTGCGGTGCACCAACTGCACTTGACCGAGAACGACATTACGCCGTTCGATAGCAATTATCACGTAATGCCGCCACTGCGCGGCGAAATCGACCGCCAATACCTGCGCGACGGTCTCGCCAACGGTACGCTCGACGCGGTCTGTTCCGACCACCAGCCGCACGATCTGGATGCCAAACTCGGCGCGTTTCCGGAAACCGAGCCCGGCATTGCCGCGCTGGAGACTCTGCTGCCGTTGACTTTGGCTTATGCTCGCCAACATGGCTTGAGCCTGCCCCGCGCCATCGCCAGCCTGACCGACAAGCCGGCCCGGATTTTGGGCTTGCGCGCCGGCGCGTTGACGCCGGGTCTTCCGGCCGACGTTTGCATCTTCGATCCCGAGCGGCGTTGGCGGGTGGAGCGCGGCCAATGGCTCAGCGCCGGCTGCAACACCCCCTACTGGGGCCAAACCCTGACCGGCCGGGTCACGCATACACTATTGAGCGGCAAGCCGGCCTACAGCCTGTAATCGTTCGGCTAAGCACCCACCCGGCCAGCCCGTATATTCGCCGCGCCGCGGCTTCATCCAGGACACAAAACATGGTTTGCATTAAAAACAGAAACAGTTCGCCGAGCATCATCGACGACTTGAAAGGCGATCAGTCTTGGCGCATCTTCCGGATCATCAGCGAATTCACCGAAGGCTTCGACGAGCTGTCCGATCTGTGCGACGCGGTATCGATCTTCGGCTCGGCGCGGCTGGAGCCGGAACATTTTTACTACCAAAAAACCGTGGAATTGGCCGAACTGCTCAGCCAACAAGGTTTCGCGATCATCAGCGGCGGCGGGCCGGGCGTCATGGAAGCCGCCAACAAGGGCGCGCTGACCCAGGGCCAGACCTCCATCGGCCTGAACATCGAGTTGCCGATGGAGCAAAAGCCCAACCCCTATCAGAGCCTGTCGCTGAATTTTCGCTATTTTTTCGTCCGCAAGGTCATGTTCGTCCGCTATTCGATGGGTTATGTCTGCATGCCCGGCGGCTTCGGTACGCTGGACGAGTTTTTCGAAGCGTTGACGCTGATGCAGACCCATAAGATCTATCCCCTCCCGCTGGTGTTGTTCGGCAGCGACTTCTGGAGCGGCTTGGTGGACTGGATGAAATGCAAGATGCTCGAATACGGCACGATTTCCGAGGAAGATCTGTCGCTAATCACGATCACCGACGATCCCCGCCAAGTCGTCGACATCATGATCGCCCACCGGGAATGGAAAGACCAACAACGCCGCAATTAAACTTTCCGGGCCGCCACCTGTCACAACCCCGCTTTAAACCAGGATTTCATTCGACATGACCGAGATCAGTCTCAGCGCCAGCCAAACCGCCCTCCAACAACTGCAAGCCCACATCAATACCCAGATCATCGGCCAGGACGTGCTGGTCGAACGGATGCTGATCGCGCTGCTGGCCGACGGCCATTTGCTGGTCGAGGGCGCGCCAGGACTGGCCAAGACCCGAGCCATCAACGTGCTGGGCCAAGGTCTGGAAGCCGATTTCCACCGGGTGCAGTTCACGCCCGATCTGCTGCCGGCCGATTTGACCGGCACCGAAATTTACCGCCCGCAACAAGGCAGTTTCGAATTTCAAAAAGGCCCGTTGTTTCATAACCTGATATTGGCCGACGAAATCAACCGGGCGCCGGCCAAGGTACAGGCGGCGCTGCTGGAGGCGATGGCGGAACGCCAGATCACGGTCGGCAAGGCCACTTACCCGTTGCCGCCGCTGTTCATGGTGATGGCCACTCAAAATCCGATCGAACAGGAAGGCACTTACCCGCTGCCGGAGGCCCAACTCGATCGTTTCCTGCTGCACGTCAAAATCGATTACCCCAGCCCGAGCCACGAGCAGGCGATTCTGCACCTGGCCCGTGCCGAAGCGCGCGGCGAGCTGGCCCACACCAAGGTCGCGCCGGCCAAAATCGGCCAGCAAACCTTGTTCGCGGCGCGCGCCGAAGTGCTGGACTTATACATGGCCGAAAGCCTGGAGCAATATTTGCTGCAAATCGTACTGGCGACCCGCAATCCGGCCGCCTACGGCCAGGATTTGGCCGGCTGGATACAATACGGCGCCAGCCCGCGCGCCAGCATCGCGTTGGACCGGTGCGCTCGCGCCAAGGCCTGGCTGCAACAACGCGATTTCGTCGATCCCGGCGACATTCAAGACATAGCCTACGACGTGCTGCGCCACCGCTTGATCCTGTCCTACGAAGCCGAAGCGGAAGGCATCAGCCCGGAACACGTCATCAAAGAGCTGATCGCCCGTATCGCGGTACCCTGATGAACCAGCGCCAAACCGCCGGCAACGAACGCATCGCGGTCGATTTAAAGACACTGCTCGATTTGGCCAAACCGGCCGCCGCGCTGAAACTGGGCAACGGTGCCATACGCGCCAGCCAGGGCGGCCATTACCTGTCGCGCTTCAAGGGGCGCGGCATGGCCTTCGACGAAACCCGTTTGTACCAACCCGGCGACGACGTGCGCCGCATAGATTGGCGGGTGACCGCCCGTACCGACAAGCCGCACAGCAAAATCTACCGCGAAGAGCGCGAGCGGCCGATGTTTATCGCCGTCGACTACCGCGCCAGCATGCAATTCGCGACCCGCGGCGTGTTCAAGGCGGTACAGGCCGCCCGATTGGCGGCACTGCTGGCCTGGGCGGCCTGGCACCAGGGCGACCGGGTCGGCGGCCAGATTTTCGCCGAGCAAGGCTGTCAGGAATTCAAACCGCAAAACGGCAAGGCCGCCGTATTGCGCTTCTTAAACGCGCTGGTTCGGCCGGATTTTGCCGGCGACGCCGTGGCCGATTTGGCCCTGCCGCTGGCGCGTTTGCAGCATCACGCCCGCCCCGGCAGCCGGGTCTACATCCTCAGCGATTTTCGCGGCCTGAACGCCGCCGCCGAAAATCACTTGGCCTATCTGGCCCGCCATTGCGACATCGTATTGGTGCAAATTTTCGATCCGTTCGAGCTCGCCTTGCCCGCCAGCGGCAGATTCCGACTGGTGGACCGTTGGCGCGAACTGATCGTCGACGCCGCGGACCGCCGGCAAACTCAGGCTCATCGCCAACGCTTCGAGCAACGCCAAACCTTGTTGCGACGCTTGAGCAAGCAATTGCGCTTGTCGTGGCTGCAATGCAGCACCCAGCAACTGCCGCGGCAGGCGTTGGCACCTGCGTTGCCCGCGCCCGGAGGCCGCGCATGAACACGGTGCCGCCGATGCTCAACATCGTCGGCCCTACGGCCGATCCGGCCGGCCGCGAAATCGGAAGCCTGCCGCCGGCCGGCGTTAACGCGGTGTTTTGGTTGGCCGTCGCGATGTTCGTCAGCGGCTGGGCCGGCTTGAACATCGTGATTCCACCCGGCTATGCCAGTCCGCTGTGGCCGCCGGCCGGGATTGCGCTGGCCGCGTTGCTGATCTGGGGCCGCCGGCTGTGGCCCGGCGTCTGGTTAGGCGCGACCGCGACCCAATTTCTGGCAATCGCCGACTTTACCGAACACTATTCGATCATTTCGGCGCTGACCGCGCTGGTGATCGGCGGCGGCAGCACATTGCAGGTATTGGCCGCCAGCGATTTATCCGCGAAATACCTGGAACCCGGACTACCCAAATTGGATAGCCCGCGCTCGATTCTCGGATTCTTTGTACTGGCCGCGCCTTTGGCCTGCTTGATCTCGCCGAGCGTCGGCGTTACCGCGTTGTTCGCGGCGCAATTCATGACGCCCGAGCAGTTGGGAATTGCTTGGCGTAACTGGTGGATAGGCGACTGTCTTGGCGTTACCGTCGTCACGCCGCTGTTATTGTGCTGGTTCGGCTTGCCCCGCGAACTCTGGCGGCCGCGCCGAATCAGCGTCGCGCTGCCGCTGCTGGCCGCGCTGATGGCCTTGGTACTGGTGTTCGTTCAGGTGTTTCGGGCCGAGCAGGCTCGCATTCAGGTGGCCTTCGACAACCGCGCCGGCGAAATCGAGCGCTTGTTGACCGAATACGTCGGCAACGTCCTCGACAACACGCTGGCACTGCGCGATGTGTTCCTGGCGTCCGAGGAGGTTACTCGCCGCGAGTTCGCGGTGTTCGCCCAAGGTATCTTGTTGCGGCATCCGGAAATTCAGGCCCTGGAATGGTTGCCGCTGGTCAAATCGGCCCAGTTGGCCGCCTTCGAAAAATCGGTGCGCGCCGAGGGCTACCGCGAATTTCGGGTGACCGAGCGCCGGTCCGACGGCGCGCTGGTGCCGGCCGAACTACGCCTGGAATACTGTCCGGTCGCGTTTATCGAGCCGATGAACGGCAACCGGGCCGCGTTCGGCCTGGACTCCTGCTCCAATCCAGCCAGCAAAGCTTCCAAGGATGTCGCCCGCGAAACCGGCAAGATTAGCGCTTCGTCGCGTCTGAATCTGATCCAGGACACCGGCGGCCTGCCAGGCATACTGGTATCGGCACCGCTGATCAAGCAAGCATCGACATTGGATGCGCCGGTATTCGAGGGTTTTATCTCGGCGGTGTTTCTGCCGGCCAGAATGGTCGATATCGTCACCAAGGGCCTCAATCCGGACGAATTCGGTTTAAAAATCGAGGATCTCGGCGCGCCGGAACATCAGGCGGTGCTGTTCAACAAACCCATCCACAGCCTGAGCGGCAAATACAATCTGAAAGACTGGCGGCATCGCTTTGCATTCGCCGACCGCAACTGGCAACTCACGGTCACGCCGGGTAGCGGCTTCGTGGCCGGCCAAGGCTCGTCGCTGCCTTGGATTACCTTGATCGGCGGATTGAGCTTCGCCAGTTTGTTGAACGTGTTGTTGCTGATCGTCAGCGGCCGCACCGCTCACGTCGAAGCCTTGATCGAGGAGCGCACCGACGAATTGGAACAAGCCGTCGCCGAGTTGCAGTCGGCGGCGGCCAAGGCCCGAGAATCCGAAGTGAAGTTGCGCACCATCGTCGATTCCGAGCCGGACTGCGTGAAGCTGCTGGATACCGCCGGCCGTTTGTTGCAGATCAATCCGGCGGGTTTGGACATGATAGGCGCCGAGAGTCTGGAACAGGCCCAAGCCCTGGATTTGGCCGAACTGATCGTGCCCAAGTACCGCGCCGCTTTCGAAGCCTTGAGTCAGCGGGTATTCGCCGGCGCGTCGGGAACCCTGGAGTTCGAAATTATCGGCCTGAAGGGCCGCCACCGCTGGCTGGACACTCATTCGGTGCCGATGCGCGACGCCGAGGGCCGGATCACCGCGTTGCTGGGCCTGACCCGCGACATTACCGAACGCAAGCGCGCCGAGGAACATCTGCGGTTGGCGGCCAGGGTATTCAGCGATGCCCATGAAGGCATCCTGATTACCGACGCCAACGCCAACATCATCGACGTCAATCCGACCTTTTGCGAAATTACCGGCTATAGCCGCGCCGAAGTCCTCGGTCAAAATCCGAGATTTTTGCAAAGCGGCAAGCACCCGAGCGATTTCTACGCCGATATCTGGAGAGCCCTGCGGCTCAATTCATATTGGCGCGGCGAGTTGTGGAACCGGAAGAAAAACGGCGAGCTCTATGCGGAACATCTGACCGTCTCGGCATTGTGCGATGCCGACGGCAATACCAGCCACTATCTCGGCCTGTTCTCCGACGTGACCCACGCCAAGCAGCAACAGCAATTGCTGGAGTTGATCGCCCATTACGATCCGCTGACCGGTCTGCCCAACCGGATTTTGTTCGCCGACCGCTTGAACCGGGCCATCGCCCACGCCAAGCGCGAACACTCGCTGCTGGCGATCTGCTTTCTGGATTTGGACGGTTT
Source organism: Methylomonas sp. BG-2 (assembly GCF_057766305.1). Taxonomy (NCBI): domain Bacteria; kingdom Pseudomonadati; phylum Pseudomonadota; class Gammaproteobacteria; order Methylococcales; family Methylococcaceae; genus Methylomonas; species Methylomonas sp. BG-2. The sequence goes on from NZ_JBYMAP010000003.1 coordinate 18,908, forward strand.
CAAACCGGTCAACGACCAATTCGGCCACGATGCCGGCGACCGGGTATTGGTCGAAATTGCCGAGCGCATCAAAGGCGGCATCCGCGAGGAAGACAGCGTATCGCGCCACGGCGGCGACGAATTTGCGTTGCTGTTGGGCGGTATCGAGTCGGTCGAACAGTGCGAACAAGCGATATCGCGCATCCAGCGGGCGATTTCGCAACCTATTCTGATCGACGGCGAACCGGTCGCGGTTGGCGTCAGCACCGGATTCACGGTTTTTCCGTTGGATGACGCCGATCCGGATACCTTGCTACGCCATGCAGACCAAGCCATGTATCAAGCTAAAATGGCCGGCAAGAACTGCTTCCGCCTGTTCGACACCAACCGCGACCAGCAAATCATTCACCGCAACCTACGCCTCAAGGAAATCGAGGAAGCGTTTGGTGCCGGCCAGTTTTGCCTGTACTACCAACCCAAGGTCAACATCCAAACCGGTCAGGTGACCGGCGCGGAGGCCTTGCTGCGTTGGCGGCACCCCGAGCAAGGCATGGTGCCGCCGCTGAGCTTTTTGCCGGCGATTGCATCGACCGAGCTGGAAATCCGGGTCGGCAATTGGGTGATCGCCGAAGCGTGCCGGCAACTCGCCGATTGGCAAGCCCAGGGCTTGACCTTGGAAGTCAGCGTCAACGTTTCGTCCTACCATCTATTGTGGCCCGGGCTCTTCGAGCACATCGAGACCACGCTATCCCAATATCCGGCCGTCGATTCAAGCTATCTACAACTGGAAATTCTGGAAAGCACCGCGCTGGACGACTTGACCGCTGTCAACCGTACCGTCAGGCTGTGCCGCGAACAATTGGGCATCAGCATCGCGCTCGACGATTTCGGCACCGGTTATTCATCGCTGACCCATTTGCGGCATTTGTCGGTGGATACGGTCAAAATCGATCAAAGCTTCGTTCGCGACATGCTGGACGATCCGGACGACTACGCCATCATCGAAAGCGTGATCGGTTTGAGCCAGGCCTTCCGACGCCGGGTCATCGCCGAGGGCGTCGAAAACCGGGACCACGGCACCGTCTTACTATTGATGGGCTGCCAATTGCTGCAAGGCTACGCCATCGCCAGGCCGATGCCGGCCGCCGATCTTCCGGCCTGGATCGCCGCCTACCGCCCGTATGCGGAATGGCAGTTTTACGCCGACGCCGGACTGGCGCCGGAACGGGCGCTGGTCGAGATCCGCAAATTCGACACCCGCCACTGGCTGGAGCGCTTGCGAGACAGTTTGCTGGCGGAATCCGGCGCCGACCGCCATTGGCCGATCTTGAATCCGCGCAAATGCCATTTGGGCCGTTGGCTGAAACAGGCCAAGGCCGAGCATAGCCACAGCCGGGCTTGGTTAAGCGAAATCGAAACCTTGCATCTGGAACGCCACCGTTTAGCGAACGACTTGAAGCATCGCTACGACGCCGGCGAAATCGCCGCAGCTCGCGATGGCTTCGAACAAGTTCAGGCCGTCCACGCCGCGTTATCCGCGCTGTTGGCCGCCGAACCGGAACCGGACGCCGAGGAGGCTTGATCGTGGCGGCTTTGCAACTCAAGGACATACACCTGCCGACTCCGGTCGGCTATTGGCCGCCGGCGCCGGGTTGGTGGCTGCTGGCGCTGTTGCTGCCGATACTGGCTTGGGCGGGTTACCGGTTTTACCGGCGCCCGCGCCGCCGCGCCGCCGTCAAAACCGCGCAAGCGGTGCTGGCGGCGATTCGCGACGATGCCGGCATGGACGACCGCCAAAAGCTGGCCGCCCTGTCGGCGTTGTTGCGGCGCGCGGCGATCAGCCGCGACGGCCGCGAATCGGTCGCCGGACTGCACGGCGACGCCTGGCTACGCTACCTGGATGCTGAGCTGGCCGACCGGCCGTTCAGCGAGGGCGAGGGCCGTTGTCTGGCCGACGGGCCTTACCGGCCGCTGGCGCCGACCGCGGACATTTCCGCCGTCACCGCGCTGTGCGAACGCTGGCTGAAACAACGAGCGAAATCCCGATGATCGAATGGCAATGGCCCTGGCTGCTGGTGTTGCTACCGCTGCCGCTGCTGATTAGATTTACGGTGCCGGCCCGGCCGCTGGATAGGCAGGCGGCGTTGAAGGTGCCGTTTCTGGACGAGTTCGGCGGCGGCGACGCCCGTATCGTCAGTGCTCAGAGCCCGTGGGCGCTGCGCATCGCGGCGCTGGCTTGGCTGTGTTTAGTCTTAGCCGCCGCGCGGCCGTTGTGGCTCGGCGAACCGTTGGAACAGGCCGTCAGCGGCCGCGATTTGATGTTGGCTGTCGACGTATCCGGCAGCATGCAGGAAGAGGACTTTTTTATCGGCAAACGCAAGGTGGACCGACTGACCGCGATCAAGCAGGTGGCCGGCGAATTCATCCGGCGCCGGGCCGGCGATCGGCTCGGTCTGATTTTGTTCGGCACTCAGGCTTATTTGCACGTGCCGTTGACCTTTGACCGCAAAACCGTGCAAACCTTGCTGGACGAGGCCTTCATCGGGATTACCGAGGACGACCCGAAAACCTCGATCGGCGACGCGATTGGCTTGGCGGTCAAACGCCTGGAGCAACAACGCGACGACAGCCGGGTCTTGATTTTACTGACCGACGGCGCCAATACCGCCGGAGAGCTGACGCCGTTGAAGGCCGCCGAAATCGCTGCCGAACACCATTTGAAGATTTACACGATAGGGATAGGCGCCGACGAAATGGTAGTCCGTGGCCTGTTCGGCAACCGCCGGGTCAATCCGTCCGCCGATTTGGACGAAACCACGCTGACCGCGATCGCCGACGCCACCGGCGGCCGCTATTTTCGGGCCCGCGACACCGAAGAATTGGATCGTATCTATCGGTTGCTGGACCAATTGGAACCGGTCGAAAAGGATAAGCAATATTTCCGGCCTCGCCGGGAACTGTACCATTGGCCGTTGGGATTGGCGCTGTTGCTGAGCGCCGGCTTGGCGACCTTTAATTTGCGTCGCGGCTGAAGGAGACCTCAACAATGATCCATTGGTCGGACTTCCATTTTCTTCGCCCCTGGTGGTGGTACGCGTTGTTGCCGGCCGCGATCTTGCTGGCGCTGCTGTGGAAGCGCCGCTTGGGGCGCGGGGCATGGCGGGAATTTTGCGATGCCGAGTTGCTGCCTTTCATCCTGCAAGACCAGCCGACGACCGGCCGAAATTACCGTTTGCCGCTGGCGGCCGCGGCGGTGTTGTTGACCGTCGTCGCGCTGGCCGGTCCCACTTGGCAGCGCTTGCCGGGTCCGGCCTTCCGCAACGAATCGGCGTTGGTCATCGCGCTGGATTTATCGCGCTCGATGGATGCGACCGACATCAAACCCAGCCGCATCGCCAAGGCGCGCTATAAGATCGCCGATCTGCTCAAGCAGCGCAAGGACGGCCAGACCGCGTTGCTGGTCTACGGCGGCGATGCGTTTACCGTGACGCCGCTGACCAACGACGTCGCGACCATCGACAGCCAATTGACCGCGCTGACCACCGACATCATGCCCAGTCCCGGCACCAACGCGGGTATCGCCATTCGCAAGGCCGTCGAATTGTTGCAACAGGCCGGCCTCGTCCAAGGCCACATCCTGTTGGTCAGCGACGGCGTCGATAGCGACAGCGCCGCTCTGGCCGAGCAATGGCTGGGTCGCTATCGTTTATCGGTGCTGGGCATCGGCACCGGCGACGGCGCGCCGATTCCGGTCGGCGGCGGCGGATTTCTGAAGGACGCGGACGGCAATATCGTCATCGCCCGACTCGACGCCGGCGTGCTGCAAGCCTTGGCCGATGTCGGTCGAGGCCTGTACCGGCCGGTTGCCGTCGGCGACGACGATGTCGAAGCATTGAGCCAGCTGTTCAACCATCCGGACAATACCGAACCTTTAACCGGCACCGAATTGATGTTGCAACAATGGGACGAAATCGGTCCCTGGCTGATGTTACCGTTGCTACCTTGGGCTGCCTGGCAATTTCGCAGGGGAGTGTTAGTTTGGGCGACTTTGGCGTTATTGCCCTCCTGGTCAAATGACGCCCACGCCCTGGACTGGCAAAGTCTGTGGCGCACGCCGGACCAACAGGGCCGGCAAGCCTTCGACCGCGAACAATACGACGCGGCGGCGAGTCGTTTCGAAAACCCGGAATGGCGCGCGGCTGCCCAATATAGGGCGGGCCAATATCGGGAAGCCGCCGAAACCTTGAAATCGGCTACCAGCGCCGACGGCCATTACAACCGGGGGAATGCGCTGGCCCAGGCGGGTGATTTGCCTGCGGCGTTGGCGGCCTATCAACAGGCACTGAAATTGCAGCCGGATCACGCGGATGCCCGCTACAACAAAGAACAGATAGAGAAGCAATTGACCCAACAACAGCAACCGGACAACTCGTCGGATTCCAAACCCGACTCGGCGCAACCGCAATCCGGCGCCCAAAACCCGCAACAGCCGGGATCGAAACAGGAACCCGCCGACCAACAACCAAAGCCCGATCAACAAGGCCAGCCATCGGACTCGGCGGCGGACAACCAGAAACGCCAGCCCGACCCCAATTCGGCGCAAGCCGACGATCAACCCCGCGACGACCCTCGCCAAAAGCGGCCGGAAACCTCGCCACAATCCGCCGACTCGGCCAAGCCGCCCGAATCGGCCGAGTCCGGTCATGACGCTGCACAGCCGACGGCCAAACCGGATCAAGCCGGCGAACGCGACGAATCCGAGCGGGCCAACGCCCAATTGCTGAAACGCATTCCGGACGAACCGACCGGCCTACTCAAGCGCAAATTCAAATACCAATACGGTCAACGCAATCCGGCGCCGCGCGACGCACCGGGTTGGTGAGCGCCGTGCCCTTTAGTCACGCGGATCACGCGACGACCGGAATGAAACCATTGCGATGGACATAGGACTGATCCTTTTATTAATTCTGGTCAACGGCCTGTTCGCGATGTCGGAAATGGCCTTGGTATCGGCGCGCAAGGCCAGACTGCGCAAACTGGCCGCCGAAAAGCGGGCCGGGGCCGAAGCGGCGTTAAAACTGCACGAGGAACCGTCGCGGTTTTTGTCCACGGTGCAGGTGGGCATCACCGGCGTCGGCATCATGAACGGCGCGCTCGGCGAGGACGCCTTGACCGCGCCCATCGCCCACTATTTGCAACAGTTTCCGCTACTGGCCGACTATGCCGACTCGGTCGCGCTGTTGGCGACGGTCGGGCTGATTACCTATTTCTCGGTGGTCGTCGGCGAATTGTTGCCCAAGCGCCTAGCCTTGCTGCGGCCGGAAGCCATCGCCGCGCTGGTGGCGCGGCCGATGAATATGATCGCGCTGTTGGCCAGTCCGCTGGTTTGGTTGCTGTCGTCATCCAGCAATCTGCTGCTGAAACTGCTGCGGGCCGATCGGACCCCGGAGGCCGCCGTCACCGACGAAGAGATCAAGTTGTTGATGGAAATCGGCGCGGAGTCCGGCGTGTTTCATGCCGAAGAACGCCATCTGGTCGGTAACGTTTTGCAATTGGACGCCCAGCTGGTTGGCGCGGTGATGACGCCGCGCCAATTGATTTACGCGATCGACCTGACCGACGACCTAGCCGTCACCCGCGCCAAGCTGGCAGATTGCCCGTATTCGCGCGCCGTCGTCTGCCGGGGCGGCCTGGACGAGGTGGTCGGCATTCTGCAACGGAGCGAACTGTTGAAGGCGGCAATGAACGGGCTGGCATTCGACTTGGTTTCCGGGTTGCACGCGCCGATCTACGTTCCGGAATCGCTGACGCTGACCCAGTTGCTGAAGCGCTTTCGCGAAACCCGTAGCGATTTGGCGCTGATCGTCAATGAATACGGCGACATCGAAGGCCTGGCGACGCTGAGCGATGTGTTGAAAGCCATCGTCGGTGACTTGCCCAGCCCCGAACCCAATCTGGACAGCGACGCGGCGCAACGCGCGGACGGTTCCTGGCTGATCGACGGCCGCTTGGCGATACAACGCATGAAGACCGTGACCGGCATCGATACCACGCTCCCCGGCGAAAACGATGGCGATTACCACACCGTCGGCGGTTTCATCCTTTATTATCTGGAAGACCTGCCCAAGGTCGCCGATGCCTTCGAATACGAACGTTGGCGTTTCGAAGTGGTCGATATCGACGGCACCCGCATCGATAAGGTGCTGATCGCCGAAGTATCGCGGCCATGATGCCATCCCAACACCGCCGGCCCAGGGCCGGCACTCGACTCACTCGGATGAACCGCCGGATGGCGATTCGATACCCGATCAATTACCAGGAATAGGTCAATGTCCATCAACCCTCGTTTCCCTCGTTTCCGTTGTTATTTCCGTCCGTTGCGCGCCGCGTTGCTGGCGCTGGCGCTGGTCCCGGCCGCGCGGGCCGAAATCGGCCAACCGGTGACCGCTACGCCGGCATTGTTGAAGCTGTTGAAAATCGCCGAAATCAAACCCGCCACGGTCAGCGAGTCGCTGAGACTGTCGGCGCGAGTGGAACTGGATCAACATCGGGTCGCGAAGATCGGCGCCACCGTAACCGGCCGGATCACCGAAATCAATGCGATGCTGGGTCAAGTCGTCACCAAGGGCGAGCGCTTGGCCTCGCTGAACAGCACCGAACTGAGCCAGGCTCAATCCGAATATCTCAAAGCCAGCTCGCAAGTCAATTTGCGGCGCCTGACCGTGCAGCGCGCCGAACGCTTGCACGACAGCGGCGTGTTGGCCGAAGCCGAGCTGCTGGAACGGCGCGGCGTGTTGACCGAAGCGGAGGTCGATCTGCGCGCCGCGACCGACCGGCTGCGGGTGTTGGGCATGAGCGACGGCGATTTGAAACGCTTGGCCAAGCAACGGGTCATCGATTCGTTTTCGCCGGTGACGTCCAGCATCGCCGGCGTGGTCATCGAGCGTAACGTAGCGGTCGGACAGGTGGTACAGCCGGCCGACAGTCTGTACACGGTCGCCGACTTGTCGCACCTGTGGTTGGTGGCCGAAATCCCGGAGCAACAGGCCTATTGGGCTCGGCAAGGCGATCAAGTGCATGCCGAGGTGCCGGCCCTGCCCGGCCAGGAAGTCAGCGGGAAATTGATTTACGTCGCCGACCTGGTCGATCCGGATACCCGTACCGTCACCGTGCGCATGGCCTTGGCCAATCCGGAGCGCTTGTTCAAGCCGCAAATGCTGGCGACCTTGAAAATCAGCAAGCCGGACACCCAATCCCTGGTGGTGCCGAGCCGAGCCGTAGTCCGCGAGAACGACCGGGATTACGTGTTCGTGCGGCTGACCGACGACCGCTTCGAACTGCGGCCGGTGCAGCTGGGCGCCGAACAGGCGCAGCAACGACCGCTGCTGACCGGTCTGAATGCCGGCGAGCGCATCGTCGTGGATGGTGCGTTTCACTTGAACAACGAGCGCTTGCGCAGCGCGTTGGAGTAAACCATGCTCAACGGATTGATCGAAGTCGCGCTGCGGCAACGGATTCTGGTGGCGGTACTGGCGGTGGCGCTGATTGGCTTCGGCGCGCGGGCGATGCAAAAACTGTCGGTGGACGCGTTTCCCGACGTCACCAATATCCAGGTGCAAATCGCCACTGAAGCCACCGGCCGTTCCCCCGACGAAGTCGAGCGCCTGGTGACGGTGCCGCTGGAAATCGCAATGGCCGGGCTGCCGAGCCTGGAAGAGATGCGCTCGCTGAACAAAAACGGCTTGTCGCTGATCACGTTGATTTTCAGCGACAGCACCGAAGTGTATTTCGCGCGGCAATTGGTGATGGAGCGGCTGATCGAGGTCAAGCAGCAAATGCCGGACGGCGTCAATCCGGTGTTGGGTCCGGTATCCACCGGCCTCGGCGAGGTTTACCAATACACCTTGGAACGCGACGACGACGGCGACAAGGTGCTGAGCCAGGAAGATTTACAACGCCGGCGGGAGGCGCAGGATTGGGTGGTGCGGCCGTTGTTGCGCGGCATTCCCGGCGTCGCCGAAATCAATTCCCAGGGTGGTTACGTCAAGCAATATCAGGTGCTGGTCAATCCGGACCGCTTGCACCATTACCGGATCAAGCTCAACGACGTGTTCGAGGCGCTGGCCCGCAACAACGCCAACAGCGGCGGCGGCGTACTGCCGCATTACGCCGAACAATATCTGATTCGCGGCGTCGGTCTGATCAATGATGTCAACGACATCGGCGGCATCGTTCTGAAGGAAGACAACAGCGTGCCGGTGCACATGCACGACGTCGCCGACATCAAGATCGGCCACGAGGTCCGGGTCGGCGCGGTGATTAAGGACGGCTATACCGAGGCGGTCGGCGGCATTGTGATGATGCTGCGCGGCGGCAACGCCAAGGAAGTGGTCGGCCGGATCAAGGAGCGCGTCGCCGAAATCAACGCGAAAGGCATGTTGCCCGACGGCCTGAAAATCGTGTCGTATTACGATCGTAGCGACCTGGTGGACGCCGCGCTGCACACGGTCACCAAGGTGTTGATGGAAGGCATCGTACTGGTGATCATCGTACTGTTTCTGTTTCTCGGCGACGTGCGCTCCAGTCTGATTGTCGTCGCCACGTTGATCGTCACGCCGCTGGTCACCTTTATCGCGATGAACAAACTCGGCTTGTCGGCCAATTTGATGTCGCTGGGCGGATTGGCGATCGCGATCGGTTTGATGGTGGACGGTTCGGTGGTCGTCGTTGAAAACGCCTTTCGATTGCTCGGCGAGCGCAAGGGCCGCGCCACCAGCCGGGTCAGGGTGGTCGAAGCCGCCACGCACGAGGTGGCGACGCCGGTATTGTTCGGGGTCGGTATCATTGTGTTGGTCTTTCTGCCGCTGATGACCTTGCAAGGCATGGAGGGCAAGATGTTCGCGCCGTTGGCCTACACGATCGCGATCGCGCTGTTGGTATCGCTGGTCGTGTCGCTGACGCTGTCGCCGGTATTGTGCGCGTTTTTTCTGGAAGGCCACGACGGCGAGCACGACACCCGCTTGATCGCGTTCTGCAAGCGCCATTACCTGCGAGTCTTGAATCTAGCTTTGACCAATCGACTCAAGGTCGTGGTCGTCGCGCTGGCGATTTTCGGAGCGACACTGGCCTTGCTGCCCTTCCTGGGGACCTCGTTCATTCCGGAAATGAAGGAAGGTTCCATCGTGCCGGGCATCAATCGCATGCCGAACATTTCGTTGGAGGAGAGCATCAATGTCGAAATGCAGGCGATGAAGATGGTGTTGGGTATTCCCGGCGTCAAAAACGTGGTGAGCGGCGTCGGCCGCGGCGAGAGTCCGGCCGATCCGCAGGCGCAGAACGAATCGACGCCCATCGTCACGCTGAAACCGCGCGAGGAATGGCCGGCCGGCTGGACCCAAGACGATATCGCCGATGCGATGAGCGATGCCTTGAACGCCAACCTGCCCGGCATGCAGGTGGTGATGGCGCAACCGATATCCGACCGGGTCGACGAAATGGTCACCGGCGTGCGTTCCGACGTGGCGGTCAAGGTGTTCGGCGACGATCTGGCCGAACTGAAACGGCTGGCCGATGCGATCGCGGTCGCGGCCGGCGACGTCACCGGCGCCCGCGACATTCGCGTCGAGCGAGTGACCGGCCAGCAATATTTAAATATCACGATCGACCGTCAGGCCATCGCCCGCCACGGTTTGAACGCGTCCGACATCCACGACGTGATCGAAACCGCGATCGCCGGTAAGGTCGCCACCGAAATTTACCAAGGCGAGCGACGCTTCTCGGCGGCGGTGCGCCTGCCGGAAAATTTCCGCAACAATATCGCCGCCATCGACAATCTGATGTTGACCGCGCCCAACGGCGCCCGCGTCCGTTTGGGCGACGTCACCCACATCAGCTTGAACGACGGTCCGGCGCAGGTCAGCCGGGAAATGGGTAAGCGCCGCATCGTGGTCGGCATCAACGTTCGCGACCGGGATTTGGGCGGTTTCGTCGCCGAATTGCAGCAAACCATTTCGGCCAAGGTCGCGCTGCCGGAAGGCTATTATCTGCAGTGGGGCGGCCAATTCCAGAACATGGAGCGGGCCTTGGGCCACTTGCAGTTGATCATTCCAATCACGATCGCGGCGATTTTCTTTTTGCTGTTCATGCTGTTCCAGTCGTTGCGCTTTGCCGCGCTGATCATCCTGGTATTGCCGTTCGCGTCGATCGGCGGGATCATCACGCTGTTCGCGACCGACGAATACTTGTCGGTGCCGGCCTCGGTCGGCTTTATCGCGCTGTGGGGGATCGCGGTATTAAACGGTGTCGTGTTGATTTCGTATATTCGCGGCTTGCGCGCCAGCGGCATGACTCAGGCGCATGCGATCCGCCAGGGTTGCGAACAACGCTTTCGGCCGGTGATGATGACGGCGACCGTCGCGTTGCTGGGCCTGGTACCGTTTTTATTCGCTACCGGGCCCGGCTCGGAAGTTCAAAAGCCGCTGGCCATCGTCGTGATCGGCGGGCTGATCAGTTCGACGCTGTTGACGCTGGTGGTATTGCCGGCCTTGTACGGCTGGTTCGACGACCGTAGCGACAGCCGCAAACCTTTTTCGATGCATTAATTTCCGGAAACCTACGATGTTGACTCGCCCAGGCCGGCGCGCCGGCTTATTTTTTCTGTTGATGCTGATCGCCACGTTGTTGCAGGCCGCCGACATCCAGGTGTCGGTCAGCCGCAATCCGGTGGCGATGAACGAATCGTTTCAAATTGTATTCAGCGCCGAGGACGAACCCGACGGCGATCCGGACTTCGGGCCGTTACGCGACCATTTCGAGATTTTGAACCAGCAGCGCAGTTCCAGTTCTTCTTGGGTCAACGGCAAAAGCAGCCGCAGCGAGCAATGGATATTGAACGCGATGGCCAGACAGGCCGGCGAGTTATTGATTCCGCCGATCCGGTTCGGCGCCGATAGCAGTCGGCCGTTGAAAATTGTCGTGGCCGCATCCGCCGCCGAACCCCAGCAGGACGGCGATCTGTTTCTGGAGGTAGCGGCGACGCCGGAAAAGCCCTATGTGCAGTCGCAAGTCATCTATACCTTGAAGCTGTTCCGGCGCGTGCAAATCACTCAGGCCAGCCTCAGCGAACCGGAGATCAAGGACGCGCTGGTCGAGAAATTGGGCGAGGACGATAGTTACACGACGCAAGTCAACGGGGTCGAGTATTGGGTGACCGAACGCAAATACGCGATTTTCCCGCAGCAGAGCGGATTGTTTACGATTGCGCCACTGACGATGAACGCCGAAGTCGTGGCCGGCGGCCGGCCGCGTTTCAACGGCTTCTTCAATCGGCCCAGTACCGAAACCCGCCGGATTACCTCCAAGCCGGTCACGTTGAATGTGCTGCCGGTACCAAACGGGTTTGCCGGCAACTGGTTAAGCGCCGAGCATCTGGAACTAAGCGAGCAGTGGTCCGACGCCGACCGGCGCGCCAAGGTCGGCGAACCGCTGACTCGCACCGTAACACTGAGCGCCCGGGGCGCCACGGTTGGCCAATTGCCGGAGTTGACCGATAAGGCCGCGATCGACGGCCTCAAAAGTTATCCCGACCAACCGCTGTTGAAGGAGGATAAACTTGCCGACGGTCTGACCGCGCTACGCGAGGAGAAAATCGCGCTGATTCCGTCCAAACCCGGCCGTTACACATTGCCGGCCGTGGAAATCCCGTGGTTCAACACCCGCACCGGTAAAATCGAGACAGCTCGGCTACCGGCCGCGACGATAGCGGCCGAAGCCGGCGCCGGCGACACGGCGCAAACGAACCCAAGCCCCCAGTCCGGCGCGGAAGTCTCCCCTGGCGGAAGCGTCGAAACCGTCGTGGCCTCGGATCGGGAATTACGCTGGTGGCAAGCGACGGCGACGGTCTGCGCGCTCGGTTGGTTGGTCACCGGGTTTTGGGCGATACGCCGCCGAGCCGGCGCCGGATCGAGCCTGCCGTCCAAACCGATGCCGGCCGGCGAGTCGTCGCTGGAACGCAGCTTAAAGCGGGCGTGTTGGGAGAATAATCCGCAAGCCGCCAAGCAGTTGCTGCTGCAATGGGGCCGCCAGCGCTTCGGCACCGACAGCTTGACCGGGTTGGCTGGCCGCTGCGGCGCGGCGCTGGCCGGGGAAATCGAGGCCTTGAACCGTTTGCTTTACTCCGGGAGCGATGCCGATTGGCGGGGAAGCGTGCTTTGGGAGGCTTACGCGGCGGAGTCGCCGGCGCCGGCCGCAACGGTACCCTCCCGCCAGGACGACGGTCTGGAGCCGTTGTTCAAAATCCGAGGGTAAGCGGTCGCGCCACCCACCTTAACCGCGCCGGCGCAAGTGATCCAGTGCCAGATATAACGCGGCAATCGAACGGGCTTCGCTACATTCGCCGCTGGCCAACAAGCTGTCGATCCTCTCCAGCGGCCACGGCACCACTTGCAGTTCTTCCGGCTCGTCGCCGACCAGTTTTTCCGGATACAGTTGCTCGGCCAGAATGATGTCTATCGTGTGCTCCAGATAGGCCGGCGCCAGCGAAACCTGGTGCAGATGCCGTAAACTGGCCGCGCCGTAACCGATTTCTTCCTTCAATTCGCGGTTGGCCGCGCTGAGCATGTCCTCGCCGTCGTCCAATTTGCCCTTGGGCAGCCCCAGTTCGTAGCGGTGCAGCCCGGCGGCATATTCGCGAACCAGTAAAACCGTTTCGTCGTCCAGCATCGGCACGATCAGAACCGCGCCGCAACCATTGCCGCCGCGCGCCAGCCGTTCGTAACGTCGCCGCGTACCGTTGCTGAATTCCAGTTCCAGTGCTTCGACACGGAATTGGCTGGTCTGAGCGACCACGGTTTTGTTAAGAATTTTCGGTCGGTTCGGCATGGCGGCGTTCTGGGGTCGGGTCCGGTCACTATAACCCAGACCCGCCGAACGCTGGCAACAATTTAGCCGGCCGCCGCCAGCGCGACGATGGCCGGCAGGCGGACGCCGGGACGCTGGCGGAAACCCAATACCGGCGTGATGCCGCTTGCCAGCAAGGCTTCGGTTTGGCTTTCGCTCAACACGATCTCGGCGCCGGCCCGCAACACGGTTTCGCCACGCTCCGTGTAGGCAAACACCGGTATATCCGGGAAAACCAAGTCTTCCGGCTCCGGTTCGGCCTTCAACAAAGCCTGCGCGCATAAAAACGCCGAATTGCCCCAAAGCAGATCTTCGACCGCCAGCGGCTGGCCGCACTCTTCGAATGCCAGACTTTCCAGCGGGTCGCGTTTGGCGCCGTAGGGCAGTCGCATCAAATAGCGCGGATAGGCGAGCACGACGCGATCGGCGGCCATCTCCAGATTTGGCGCATGCCTCGTGAGCGCCGCTTCGGCCCAGTCCGCCGCCAGCCCGCCGATCGCGCAACCGCCCAGATTAGCCGCCAATTCGGCGTAAGCGGCCAACAGTGTCCGGTCCGCGCCACCCAGACCGAAGCGATGATCGATCAACACAATGGACGAACGGTCGTCCTCGCGATGCCGGGCATGTTCGACGATGAGAGATGCCATCGTCCCATCGCATGCGGCGGGATCGGTATCCAGCAAATACAGCCGATGTTCGCCTTCGGCCGCCGCGCCGACCAAATTCCGAGTGGCGCGCCACAGGGCTTCCAAGTCCTGAAAAACCGGGGTGTGCAAAACGCCGCGTAAATATTGGCCGACCACGGCGTCGATCAAGTCAGCGAGCGCGGTGTGTTCGGGTAACGCGGCCTGACTGACGTGCGGCGCTACCAAGCTGTCTATCCAACCGGTGAGCTTGTCGGTTGGCGCCGGCCCGGCTTCTTCCGAGGATCGGCCGAGCAGACGCCGCAAGGTTTCGTCGTCGCTTTCGCCGCTAGTCGATGCCGGCGTTGGCGGCTGGGTCACGGCCGGCGCGACCGGCAAATACTGGCGAATCGCCGCCGCGGCCATCTCGGCGGTTGCCGGGTTGTGCAAGCGAGTTTTCAGTTCGCTTAAATCCGCGAGCAGCGGTATCCGTTTCAGCCAGCGGTCGGGATGAAAATCGTCCAGCTCGGCAAAGCGCAAGAGCTGACCGCCGGCTATCGTCATGGTCGGCGCCAAGTCCGCCAAAACCTGATCGAAGTTGTCCAGGTCTATTGCGATCGGCGCCCCGACACCGGTCCGGCCCGAATAGCGGCCAACCAGATATATGCATTTGCCGTCGCCATCTTCGGCGCGGCGCGATGGCGAGCGGTTCCAGCCCAGATTGAATTCGATACGGCCCGTCATGTCGTTCCTCCTAGTGCTTGTTGCTTCGCGGCCCTCGGGCCGTCGTGGATGAGGCCGCCGCCGCAATCGCGAGCGAAGGCCGATCCATAAGTCTGGACCAATTCGGCGAATTCGCCGCGGCCCGGTCGCGAAGATGGCGCGGCGCGGCGGATTTGGGTAACATCGCCGCCGGCTTGGGGACTTCCCGGCGCAACAACAGTTGAGAGACGATGCTGGATTGGCGAGAAATCGATACCGTGCTGCTGGACATGGACGGCACGCTGCTGGACCTGAATTTCGATAATCATTTCTGGCAGGAATTCGTACCCCTGCGCTACGCCGAACTGCACGGCCTGACGCCGGACGCCGCCAAAGCGGAGCTGGCGCCGCGTTTTAAGGCGATGGAAGGCAAGCTGGAGTGGTATTGCCTGGATTACTGGAGCGAGGAACTCAAGTTAAATATCGCCGGCTTGAAGCAGGAATTGGCCGGCCTGATCGCCGTGCATCCGCACGTCGTCGAGTTTCTGGAGGCGGCGCGTGGCCGGGGCCGACGTTTATTGTTGGTGACCAACGCCCATCGCGATAGCTTGAGCCTGAAAATGGAAAAAACCTGTTTGCAGCGCTTTTTCGATCGCATCGTCAGTTCCCACGATTACGGGTTGGCCAAGGAGCAATGCGGTTTTTGGCAGATCCTGCAAGATCAGCATGTGTTCGAAAAGCAGCGGACCTTGCTGGTTGACGATAGCTTGGCGGTATTGCGATCGGCGGCGGCGTTCGGGATTGCCCATCTGGTATCGATCAGCAAACCGGACAGCCGCCGGCCGAGTCGGGCGATTACGGAGTTTCCGGCCGTGGAAGATTTTCGGGCGCTGATGCCGGGGCTGCTGTAGCGGTTTGGCCGTGCTCGCGGCGCGGCCCCGGCCGGCGATCGCGGTCTGGTTTATCGCCGCGCGGCGGCCGTTTGCCGTGAGCGGGCACGCGTTCGCGCGGCTCCCGCCGCTCCGGCTTGATCACGTCTTCGATCAGCAATTCCGGGTCGATCGCGCGTACCGGTACTTTTTCGCCGATGTAATCCTCAATGTCGGGCATCGAGTAGGCGTATTCCTCGCAAATAAAGCTGATCGCTTCGCCGCTGGCGCCGAAACGAGCGGTGCGGCCGATACGGTGCACGTAATCTTCGACGTCCTGCGGCAGATCGTAATTGAACACGTGCGAGACGTCCGGAATGTGCAAACCGCGCGCCGCGACATCGGTGGCGATCAACAAGGTAACCCGGTTTTCCTGAAAATCGTTGAGCAGGCGCTGGCGCTTTTCTTGCGGCACGTCGCCGCTCAACATCGCCACCTTGTGGCCATTGGCGTGCAGATAATCGTCGAGTTGTTCGGCGCAACGCTTGGTGTTGACAAACACGATGCTGCGCACCGGCTGGTGAGATTTCAACAAGCCAAGCAGTAGCGGAATTTTTTGGTCGTTGGCCGGACAAAACGCAAACTGATTGATGGCCTTGGACGTGACTTCCTCGGTTTCGATCTTGACCATGACCGGGTTGTTCATGTGTTCGTAGGCCAGTTCGGTGACCTTGTAGGACAGCGTGGCCGAAAACAACAGATTCAAACGCTTTTCCGGCGGCGGCATCCGGCGCAGCAAAAAGCGTATGTCCTTGATGAAGCCCAGGTCGAACATCCGGTCGGCTTCGTCCATCACCGACACCTGAATATTGTCCAACGTGAACGCGCCTTGTCGGTAAAAGTCGATAATGCGGCCCGGTGTGCCGATGATGATGTCAACATCGGTTTTCAATTTATCCAGTTGCTTTTGGTAATCGGTGCCGCCGTAGATCAGCGCGAATTTCAGATTCAGGTAACGGCTCAGCGCCAAGGCATCCTTGTGAATCTGGATTGCCAGTTCACGGGTCGGCGCCAAAATCAATGCTCTGGGGTTTTTGATCTTTTCGCTTTCATCGTTGATTAAGCGCTGAAAGGTCGCTAGCAAAAATGTGGCGGTCTTGCCGGTACCGGTTTGGGCTTGGCCGGCGACATCGCGGTCGCGTAACGCAATCGGCAATGCTCTGTCCTGGATCGGCGAGCATTGGATGAATCCGGCTTCTTTCAAACCTTTGATAATGGAGTCTGACAACTCCAGGTTGCTAAAACGGGTTTCCGTCAAAATTGTTTTTTTCATAACTCGATAGAATACCGTAAAAGCCGTAGCGTTTGAAATCGATTGACAATCGAAGCGGGACGAAACTATAGTCTTGACTTTGCAAACTATTGGAGATTGGCGTGAGTGACCTAGTCCTTCATGTATCGGACGCGGAGTTTAACGATACCGTATTGAAAGCCAGCGGGCCGGTTCTGGTTGATTATTGGGCGGAATGGTGCGGCCCTTGCAAAATGATCGCCCCGGTTCTGGACGAAATCGCCTCGGAATATCAAGGCAAGCTGACCGTGGCCAAACTGAACATCGACGAGAACCCCAAAACTCCGCAACATTACGGCGTGCGCGGCATCCCGACGCTGATGATCTTCAAGGGTGGCGAGATCGAAGCTACCAAGGTCGGCGCGCTGACCAAATCCCAATTGGCTGCCTTCATCGATAGCAACCTCTAAATTTACCGTATTCGACGTTAACCGGACCGCTGACAAATTAAGTTTGCTAAGTCCGGTTATTGCGCTAGAATTCGCGGCAGCGTATATCCCGCACGCCCCTTAGCCGCCCGAACTCACAACTCCAACAACACACTTACCCCCGCTGTAAACGGCATTCTGCTGCTTTACGTGTTCTTTTTTCCCTAAAACATCATGAATCTTACCGAGTTAAAACTTAAACAAGTCAGTGAAATCATCAATATAGCCGAGTCCCTGGGACTGGAAAACATAGACAGAGCCCGAAAGCAGGAATTGATCTTTTCGATCTTGAAGAAACAGGCAAAAAGCGGCGAGGACATATTTGGCGACGGGGTATTGGAGATTTTGCAGGACGGTTTTGGTTTTTTGCGCACACCCGGTGCATCCTATCTAGCCGGACCCGACGACATTTACGTTTCGCCCAGCCAGATCAGACGTTTCGGCCTACGCACCGGCGACACGGTAAGCGGCAAGATCAGACCTCCAAAAGAAGGCGAACGTTACTTTGCGATGCTGAAAGTCGAAAGCATCAACTTCGAATCTCCCGAGCAGTCCAAAAACAAGATTTCCTTTTCCAACCTGACCCCGCTGTTCGCCAACAAGCGTTTCCGCCTGGAACAAGGCAACGGTACCAGCGAAGACCTCACCGCCCGCATCATCGACTTGGTCGCGCCTATCGGCAAGGGCCAGCGCGGACTGATCGTATCGCCGCCGAAAGCCGGTAAAACGATGATCATGCAAGCTATCGCCCATGCGATCGCCGAGAAAAATCCTGACTGTTACCTGATCGTGTTGTTGATCGACGAGCGTCCGGAAGAGGTGACCGAAATGGAGCGTTGCGTGCGCGGCGAAGTCATTTCCAGTACCTTCGACGAACCGGCGACCCGCCATGTTCAGGTGGCCGAAATGGTAATCGAGAAGGCCCGCCGCTTGGTGGAACACAAATTCGATGTAGTCATTCTGTTAGACTCGATCACCCGTCTGGCTCGCGCCTACAACATGGTGGTGCCTTCATCCGGTAAATTGCTGTCCGGCGGTGTCGACGCCAATGCGTTGGAAAAGCCCAAACGCTTCTTCGGCGCCGCGCGTAACATCGAGGAAGGCGGCAGCTTGACGATCATCGCCACCGCGCTGGTCGAAACCGGCTCGCGGATGGACGAGGTGATTTTCGAGGAGTTTAAGGGGACCGGCAACATGGAGTTGCATCTGGAACGCAAGATTGCCGAAAAGCGCGTCTATCCGGCCATCAATATCAATCGATCCGGCACCCGCCGCGAGGAATATCTGGTCGATCCCGACGAACTGCAAAAAACCTGGATCCTACGCAAAATCCTGCAACCGATGGACGAATTGGCGGCGTCCGAATTCCTGCTGGGCAAACTCAAGGACTTCAAAACCAACGCCGAGTTTTTCGATTCAATGAAACGTTAAGCCATCGGTCGAGGCGGCGCGTTTGCGCCGCCTCGATGCTGCCGCTAAGCGAAAATCGCTTTTTTCCGCCGATCTTTGCTATAGTCCGCCCCCAGACTGTTTGGGGGGACGTGTTTTGCAACGCTCAAGTAAATTTCTGGTTCAGTTTCTGCAATTGACTGGACCGTTCTGGAACGCCGAAAACAAGGCGCTAAGCCGTAGCCTGACGCTATCTCTAATCGGATTGACCGTCGCGCAAATCGCGATTTCAGTCATCATTACCGAATGGAGCGCCGACCTGTTCGATGCGTTGGACCAGCACGACATGACTAAGCTCTGGGCCCAAGTCGGCGCCATATTGCTGATCTTCGGCGCCAACATCGGCATCACCGTTACCCACCTGAAAGTCAAACGCCGATTACAGTTGGAATGGCGCGCTTGGCTGACCGAAACAATACTCGGCCAATGGATGCACAAGGGCCGTCATTATCTGGTCACCCACATTCCCGGCAAGCATGACAACCCGGACGGCCGGATCGCCGAGGATATTCGGATCGCCACCGAATACGCGGTGGATTTGTTTCATACCTTGTTCTATTGCGTGCTGCTATTGATTAGCTTTACCGAGATACTCTGGTCGTTGTCCGGCACGGTTACCTTGGATCTGCTGTTCGTGCAGGTACCCATTCACGGCCATCTAGTCTGGTTAGCGCTCATTTACGCCGCCACCGCCTCGACGCTGGGCTGGCTGATTGGCCGGCCGCTGATCAAGGCCACCGACAGCCGCCAAACCGTCGAGGCCAATTTCCGTTTCGGCTTGGTCAAGGCACGGGAGAACTCGATGGCCATCGCGCTGATTCACGGCGAACCCCATGAAAAACAACATTTTCAAACCTTGTTTGCCGACATTGTCTCGGCCTGGCACGAACAAACCAAGGCGTGGGAAAAGATCATGCTGTTCAGCTCCGGCTATTCGGTCCTGACGATGGCTTTTCCGATTCTAGTGTCCGCGCCGCGTTACATTTTGGGCAGCATCACGCTCGGGGCTTTGATGCAATCGGCTCAAGCCTTTCAGCACACGGTATCGGCGCTGTCCTGGCCGGTCGACAACATGGGCAAGGTGGCCGAATGGCGGGCCTCGGTGGAACGCGTGCTGGGTTTGAGCCAAGGCTTGAACCAGCTCGAACGCGAAATCGCCAAACCCGATCCGCACCGCATTCAAATCCAAAAAAGCACCGATTCGGTACTGCGTTTTCACGATTTGTGTATCGCTCGGCTGGACTCCATCGTCTGCATCGCCAATCTGAACGAGGAGATTCGCGGTGGCGAGCGTATCCTGATCGGCGGCAACGCATTTTCCGGTAACAAATTATTCAAGGCAATTGCCGGCTTATGGCCGTGGGGCGAGGGCGTCATCGAACTGCCCGACGACGAACCTTTGATGTTCATGCCACCCCGCCCCTATTTGCCGACCGGCACCTTGCGCGACTCGATTTGTTACCCGGCCGCCGGTACGGTAGTCAAGCACGAGGATCTGGAAGCCGCGCTGTTATTGGCCGGCTTGCCTGAACTGATCGAGCCTCTCGACAAATTCGACGACTGGGCAAAATCACTGGAGCGCGAACAGCAGCAGCGGCTGGGCATGGTGCGCTTGCTGTTGCACAAGCCGAAATGGATATTGATGCAGGAAGCTTTCGACTCCTTGGATCCGGATGGCGAATTGGCAATGATCAATCTGATCTTCGACAGATTGCCGAATTCCGCATTATTGACAATTACCAAACAACCCAATATTCAAGCCTTGCACCAACGCCAAATCACGCTGTGTTAGGCGAACTTCGGCCGCCTCGAAGGCGGTGCGTCAGCGCAGGATTCAGCCGTTGAGCCTGGACCCGCTTGATTGGGCTAAAATTTTTTGTACTCCGGATGGGGTTTTTCGCCGCTGAAACGTCTTATTTAGTGAAACCCCGAAAATAGCCCGGCCGCATTTCGCCGCCGGACAAGGAAAAACTGGTGTAGCTCATGATAAAACCAAGACGCTCGTCCCACGCCAAAGCCGACGGCGATGTATTAGCCGTTGCAGCCGATAGTTTCCCGTCGGCGCGCTACTTTCAAATACATTTCGAACATTTGCATGAGATGATCGCTGATTTGCGCCAGCAGATCGGTCAAGCCAATCAACAAATCGCCGAACTACAGCGCCAATTGCAGAGCAATGGCGATTTGGACGAGATGGGAGCCGTCGGTTATCAAACCGAAAGTCCGGCGAGCATGGGCCGCCCAGCCGGCTGAGCCGCTCAGACTTTGTAACCGGCGCTGTTTTTTTCGACCCAGCGACTCTGCCCGGATGCCAGGGCTTCCCGTTTCCAAAACGGCGCCCGACTTTTCAACGCTTCCATGATATAGCGACTGGCGTCGAAGGCGTCGCCGCGATGCTCGGCCCATGCCGCGACCAGCACCAGCGAATCGCCTGGCAGTACCTCGCCGACCCGGTGGATCACCAAGGTATCCAGCAGTGCCCAGCGCGCGCGGGCATCAAGCACGATGCCGGCCAATTGCTTCTCGGTCATGCCGGGGTAATGTTGCAATGCCATGCCGACAACGCCGTCGCCGAGATTGAAATCGCGCATGCTACCGACGAATACCGCGGCCGCGCCGAATTTTCCAATATGCTCCCCCAGTTCGGATCGCTCGTACTCCGCCAATAACGGCCAGGGATCGAACGCTTGCTCCACGATACGTATCGTCACGTCAGCCTCCGGTCACCGGCGGGAAAAAGGCCACTTCGTCACCGTCGCTTAGCGCGGTGTCGGTAGCGGCATAATCCATATTGATTGCAATCAACATATTATCCGGCCACGCCAGATCGGGATTCAGGCGCCGCCAAAGCGCGCCGACCGAAATCGGGCCGTCCCAGGCGAATTCGTCGGCCTGCCGCCCTACTCGATCTTGCAGGCTGGCGAAATAGAGGACTTTAATCGACATAACAATTTTCCGGAGAATACAATACGGTCCCGTTTTACTACACCGGACACCCAGATGCCAGCAACCCTCACTCATTTTAACGCGATTGGCGAAGCCCACATGGTCGATGTCGGTGATAAAGCCGTTAGCGAGCGCACGGCGGTCGGCGAAGGCTATATCGAGATGCTGGATCAAACCCTGGCGTTGATTATGTCCGGCAGTCATAAAAAAGGCGATGTACTGGGGATTGCCCGAATCGCCGGCATCATGGCCAGCAAAAAAACCGCCGAGTTGATCCCGTTGTGCCACCCGCTGCCGTTAACCCATGTCGAGATTCGACTGGAACCGCAACCCGAATGCAATCGGGTTTATTGTCAAACCACCGTTAAAGCGACCGGGAAAACCGGCGTCGAAATGGAGGCGCTGAATGCCACCCAGGTAGCATTATTGACGATTTACGACATGTGCAAGGCGGTCGATCGCGGTATGACGATACAATCGGTACGCTTGGCGGAAAAAATCGGCGGCAAATCCGGCCACTGGCGCCGCGACGATTCCGCAACAAGTTGATGCCGCCGATCTTTGGCGCCAACCCAACTAAACGTATGCCGCGTGCGATCGACAGCTTGACGCAATTGCGCGCTTGAACTAGTCAAAACGCCGCTCCATGCTATTTTTAGACAGCCACGACACGCCTAATTCGCTGAACCGTAAATAGGTTTTTCAGAAAAGGTCGGTTACCGATTCAATTGTCAGCAGAACAAGGTAGAATTAGCAAACGATGATGGCGTTGAATTTGGCCAATATCCGCCGATAAGCAAACGACCGTACTGTCGCATCTGGAAATCCGACCGTTTGACCATGACTTTTAAACCACGCGCCTCAATAGATTTTCGCCGCCGGCCTGCCTGGTTTACGTTGCTAGCCTGCCTTGCGGCGTCTCACGGCCCAGCGCTAGGCGCCGATGTCCCCGCGGCCGCGCCGACGCTGGAAACCACGCTCCCAAGCCAGGCAAGCCCACCCGAAATGGCGGTTCCGGCCGACAATCCCATCGGCGCGATACTGCTCAGCAAACAACACCCCTTGCTGCTGCGCGCCGATTTCAGCCGTGTTAGCGAACTCGTCAATCAGGTCTACCGCAACAGCAATTTTCAGCCGATTTGGTTTTCCGCCACTCGCTCCGAAAAGAATCTGCGCGATTTGATCGATATTTTGAATAATGCACCTAGCGATGCATTAAATCCGGTCAATTACGACGCCGAACGCATCCGGAATTTAATTGGCGACGTCAATCCGACCGGAAACGCCATCGCCGGCCACGACGTGGCATTGACGGTGTCGTTAGTGCGTTTCCTGCACGAGCTGCGCCAGGGTCAGGTCGAGCCCCGCGAAGTCGGCTATCCGGTGCATATCGCCCCGAAGCCGACCTTGGATGTGGCGGGCTTGGTCAAGCAGCATCTGGATAAGCAGACTCTGCCCGAACTCGTCCAAGCTTTCGAGCCAAAAGCCAAGCAATATCAACAGCTAAAACAGATGCTGAATCGGCTGCGACAACTGGACCGGCAAAGCGATCTGGCTGAATTCAAACCCGGACGCGCGCTACGGCCCGGCGATCGGCATCCGCAGGTCGCCATTTTGCGTCAACGTCTGGTCGCGCTGGGGATAGTTGATTCCCGGCAAACTGGGGACGAAGCCTATTCCAGCGATTTGGTCGAAGCGGTCAAAAAGTTGCAACAACAGCAAGGCTTGAAGGCCGACGGCGTGATAGGTCCGGCAACACTGGCGGCGTTGAACACGCAATCGGTTGGCGAAAAAATCGCGCAAATCGAACTCGCGATGGAACGGGCTCGCTGGATTCCCGATCCGGCCGACGGTCCGATGATAGTCGTCAACATTCCGGCTTTCGAGCTATGGGCCTTCAACTCGACCGACGACGCCAATCCACTGAACATGAAAGTCATTGTCGGCAAATCCCCGGACAATCAGACGCCGCTGCTCTGGGAAGAGATGAAATACCTGGAATTCATGCCGTACTGGAATATTCCGAAAAGCATTTTCGAGAAGGAAATCTTACCTAAAACCGCCAACAACGAAGGCTATCTTGCCAGCCAGGATATCGAACTGGTTCGCCACCAAAACAGCGAGGAACGCGGCGGCGGCAGTTATTTGCGCGCCCGGCAACGGCCCGGCAAGAAAAACCCACTAGGGCGCGTCAAATTCGTGTTCCCCAATACCGCCGACGTTTATCTGCACGACACGCCGGGCCGGGCCGCCTTCAATCGCCAGCGCCGCGACTTGAGCCACGGTTGCGTCCGGGTCTCCGAGCCGGAGCAGCTGGCCGAATTCGTGTTGGGCGACCAACAAGGCTGGGACAAGGAAAGTATCAAATTGGCCATGTCGGCGCCGAAAACTCGCCACGTTACCTTGAAGCGCTCGGTACCGGTGTTGTTTTATTACGGCACTGCGTTTGTCGATCACCAGAACCAGTTGCGCTTTTATCCGGATATTTACGGGCAGGACGAGCAATTGAAAAAAGCCCTGCAAAAATTGCAAAACCCGTCAGCGCCGAATGCCGCCGCCAATAATCAGTTGGCGGCAAACAAAGCCTCCGAGCTCCCGGCCAATCCGTAATTTGGGATACCCATAAAAAAAGCGCCTGTAACGGCGCTTTTTTTATGGGCTGGCGAGTTACAAACTCCAGGTTCTGAACGTTCCGGTATCCAGATGAATGAAATTCGAGTCCGGATAATAGCCCACGCCGCCGCGATGCATTGCCACCGCCGCATTGTGGATACGCCGCAGGTCGAAGCGTTCGATACGGATGTCGACGGCCCGGCCATACATATGGAAGCTGTTATTGGCGACGCCCGAATGCTCGGCATGTAATTTGGCGTTGGTTAACGGCGAGCGATAACCGCAAATCACGTCGAACGGCTGGCTCAAACCCAACATTTGCTTGAGGTCGTGCAACTGATCCAAAAGCTCCGGATCGATGGGGTGAACATCATCGGTGCGGTGATCCCGCAGCAAAAAGCTGATTTCGTTCAACGCATCGCTCAGGTAGCGGCCTTTTTCAAAATAGGTCAGATTCAAGTGGTCGCCGGTATGCGGATTTTGAAACGCCAGCGAACGGTGATTCACCAAGCGACCCCGATCCGCTAAAAACATCGGCTCGCGCGGACCCGGCAACACTAAATCGCGTTGGATCGGTTGAATCTCCGAATGCACTCTACCGCCGTGATAACTATGCCGACTGGCGTAGTGATATTCCGTTGTAACGCCGTGTTTTTTTCCGCCGTAAACGTCATGCACGCGACTGTTATGCATGCCGCCGCGGTGGTCCGCCAAAGCCTGATGGGCATGGCCGTGTTCCGCTCGCGCGGATTTTGCCGATCGGCTCGCGACCGTCATCGGCGACTTGGCTGCTCCCCGGCCGAGGCCAGCCTTGTGGGTTTCCCGCGCCGCCTTCGCGGCAGGCTTGGGTAATCGCACCGCGGTTCTGCCGGCGTTTGCCGCGCCATGCTTGTGGTCAGTTTTGGCAGCCGCCTTTTTTGCGGCCTGCACCACGCCGGGCATCGCTATAGATAAGACAGCGCCGACCGCGAAACGGCCGAAAAAACTACGGCGAGAGAGCTCCACCTCGTCTTGTTTGTTGCTGTGATTTTCTAAGTTACGTCTCAGCATCCATCATCTCCCAATTTAACTTCACTCGGATAGTCATTGATTCCGAAGGCCAAAACCCAAAAAGGGCCGAAGGGATTATAGCACTGCATCACGTTTCTGGCCCGTTTCGGGGAAAACCGATGCCTGTCCTTGCACGGCGCGGGGTCCATGCAAGTCAGCGCGGCAAATCGATCCTTTCGAAATATTTTTGTAAATCGATCCGGATCGGCATGAAGTAAACATGTAGATCGGTGGCGGCAGCGGACCGAATCACCTGATTGGCGAACGCAACGTTCCAATCGTAATCCGGACGGAAATTGGCCGGAAATTTGACCTTGTTTTTGACTTCCCAATAGTTCATCGACGCCTTGGTGGTGATCGGACTGATCCCAATATACGTTTCCAGACCGCGGACTTGCTCGGCGTAAATCTCCACCATGCGGCTGTCGTAGAACGGTTGCGAAAATAGCCCCGTCGCGCCGGCATCGGCCTTGCGCTGGATGTAATCGCACTCGTCCTGCAGCCCCTGCCGATGCGGATCGAAACCGGCGTAGATGCTCAGCTCGGGAAAACGCTGGCGTGTCGCACGAATCAGATCCACGACGTCGGTGTTGTAAAAAGCCCGTTTCAAGCCTTCCGGCGGATCGCCGGTGACCAGCAATACGCTGTCCAACTGATACTGCTCGATGATGCGGTATAACTCGCCGCTCTCAATCTTGAAATCGATCGCCCGAAAATGCGGAACAAAGCGATATTTGCCGCGATCGATGCGCGCCGCCAATTCCCAGCTGCGGGTGTCGAAACGCTGGATGTCCGGTATGTTGACGATATTAATACCGTGACCCAAGCCTTGGACGAAAGCATATTGTTCATCGAAAGCCGCAAGGCTTCTAGGCACAATTTCAAAAGAGATATTCATGGACGTTGCGGACAGTTTTGAGCGGCGACTCGCAGTTAGCGTCCAGGCCAAACCAAAACCCGGTCATCCTAGATGGCCTGTTGGAGATTCGGCCGCTGACGCTAGCACCGGTTGCGTGGTTAATAAATTGAAACGTTTCTTGGGCATTGAATGAATGTTCGGTCGGCGGCGCTGGATATTGAGGGATTTCCGGCGGAGGGCAATATTCACAGTACAGCCTGCCGATTGCTTCGATATTCTAGCCGACTCCGGGACAAAAAGACGTTCGAGAGACGGTTCGGCGACTGGCTTGTTAGGGAACGAATTGCTCGCGCGTTTGTTGCTGGTGGTGCTGAATCGCCAACTGCAGCTTGTAAGCCGCATAGTATTTATAAATGTTGCGCACGTAAGTCGTGGTTTCCCAGCCCACTCTATCGGCCACGACCAATTCCAAATTGTTGAACCAGCGGTTGGGATCGAAGCCGCGCTTTTCCGCTTCGCGGCGCAAGCGGGTGATGGTGCCGGGGCCGGCGTTGTAGCTGGCGAAGGCAAAAAGCGTTCGGTCGTCGTCGCGAAATTCGACGTCGCTAAAGTAACGCGCCATCAAATCGTCCAGGTACTTGGCGCCGGCGTGGATGTTGGCCTCCAAATGCCGCACGTCGCCGACGTTTAGGCTCCGGCCGGTGGACGGTAACACCTGCATTACCCCTATCGCGCCGGTCGGCCCGCGGGCGCTTTGTTGCAGTTGCGATTCCTGAAAACCTTGGGCTGCCAGCATCAACGGGTCGAAGCGGTATCGGTCGCCGTACTTTTCGAACAGTTTCAACATATCGGCGAAACGGCGCCATTCCTGATCGGCGGTATTGTTCCGGATCTGTTCGATGTTTTTATTGAAAGCCACCAGGGTTTGTTCGATCAAACGGTGTCTTTTGACATCGTTGACATAAAAGTCCTGCAACACTGCCTGCAATTCGGGGCTTTGCTTGCGAAAAACCCACCCCGATTGGCCGGCGGAACGCACCGGCACATCGGTCACGGTGATATTGGGCAACACCTTGGCCCAAATGTCCGCCTTCCAATCATCGATAATGATGATGCCGACCAAGCCGGCGTTCAGCATTTCCATTAAATCTTCGTATTCAATGGCGTCGGGCACGGTGACAATGTTGACCGGGACCTTGCCGGCGCTTTTCAAGCGATCGTTCAACGCGGCCAGACTGGCATGGTAGCTGGACGACGGCCGGACATGCACGGTTTTG